>DAYJ01000106.1:0-8801 GCA_002506875.1 Euryarchaeota archaeon UBA40
CAGCGTAGAGCGGCAGAAGAAGAAATTGCTTCTGTTGAGGAACCTGGACCCGTGGAAGATACTGGCACCCCTATCGATGCAACGGAACTAATTGCCCGCATGGGAGAAGCGAGATTCATGTCCGAAAAGAAGCGTATCACTCAGGAATTAGAGGGGCGTAGTACTGAGTTCTCAGCCACCATCGACCGAATCCGAAACCGTAAGGATCGCAATGGCATGATGGAAGTTGAAATCATCGCTGAGGAGGAGCATTTCATCCTAAGCGTCCCTGTCGAAGGAAGGAGCATTCCCAAATCACTGGAATCAGGAAAGGGGAAGATACACATCAGGGGAAAGGTGAATGGATTCCACATGGCAAGGAATGCAATAATCATCCTAGCCCATGATGTCGAATAATGTTCAAACAGCGGATGGGTCTATCAATCGGTTCTTATCAGGTGTATTTCATGTCCCGTACGCAGAGCATGGCGCTGGCTATTCTCATGCTCCTTGGCATCTCCCTAGCACCCTTGTTGATACAATCAACAGATAACACGGCACCGCATGGTCTTTCAGAGATAGAAGATACTCGATTCAGCCCTGGTGCAACCACGGATTTCACACTCATGTACACGCAATCTTCTGGCGTCCAAGGAGGCCCAGGTTCAGAACATTGGGTGAAAGTAAACGATGTCATTGTAGACAGTAATGATGACATCTACGCAGTAGGTGCTTTTGCAAACAACGTGACCATTGGATCAAGCGACTGGGACGAGGATTGGAGGACTGGATTCATTGCGAAATTCGATGACCAGGGTAACTCAATCTGGGAGCTTATGATTGAAGGACCTCCGAGTTCCTATCACCCCGCATCTGAAATCATGAGTATCGATGTCGACAATGCCGGACGGGTCTTTGTTGGAGGTATGATGTGTGGTACTGCAACATTCACTTCAGCATCCTCTTGTGGATGGAATACAAACTGGGCTGGCTTCGTTGCCAAAGTTTCCCCTCAGGGCATCTGGGAATGGGGAGTCTCAATCGACGGGGCCTCAGGGAATGAAGTAGTGAACGATGTCGCAATCAGGTCTGACGGGCACGTGTATGCTGTTGGTGAAATGCGAACTTCCGCTTTCTTTGAGGCTGTATCGTACAACACATCTGGTAGAATAGATGGGTTCGTCACACTTGTAGACACCATCAATTTCGACTTTGATTGGGTCCGATTCATTGGAAGTCAGTCACACACCGAATACGATAACGCAACTTCTGTCATGGTCGATTCTGCAGACAACGCAATTGTTACAGGAACCTATTCTGACAACTCAGGAAATACATTTGGAACTTCAATTATCATGCCCGTCGGCCGTCCGAATGCGGCCTATGTACTGAATCTCTCATCCACTAACACAATCAATTGGGTTGCAGGAGCGGGAGGGAGTGCGAACGTGGAACCAGTATATGCGCATACGATTATCGATGGAGGAGATGGACATTATTACGTCGCTGGATCGATGGGAGGTGTCACAACTTTCGATAGCGCTGCGACTCAAGGCCAAGTATCTCTCGTAGCCAATGGAACTAGCGAACACGCATTCATCGCACAGATGGGTACAGATGGAGCTTGGAATTATGCACGACGTTCTGATAGCCCGGATGGCTTCAGCAACTGGGCCCATCAAACAGTTCACTCGATTGCAATGGGTCAAAACGGGATGTTGATTGCAACAGGGCAATTCGACTCACCAAACACTCATCCAATCAGTGAGGCAACCTTCGGAAGCACACGAATTCTAGATAGTTACATGGGAGGATTCCTCGTTGGATTCAATACTCAAACAGCCACCTTTGCATGGGCTAAATCGTTTGGATCAGGTGGCGACAATGTTCGTGGAAATGGCGTATCAATTCTATCTGATGGCCGAATTGTCACTGGTATTCACGCCTGTCCAAGCGGTCCATGCTACGTGACTATCGATGGAGTGCAGACCAACATGGTTGGATTTGAAGGAGGGGGAGGATTTGTCTGGACCTCATTCCCCGATTCGGATTCTGATGGCGTCGCGGACAAGGACGACAACTGCGACCTAATTTCAAACCCAACTCAAGATGACATTGATGCTGACAATCTTGGAGACGCTTGTGATCCTGACATCGACGGTGATGCAATTATCAACGTAAACGACAACTGCGACAAAGGTGCAGTGAATTGGGACTCAAGTGTATGGATGAATGACCGAGACGGAGACGGTTGCCGTGATTCAGACGAGGATTCAGATGATGACGGCGATGGTGTTGATGATTCAATCGATACATGCTCCTCCGCTACACACGAACACAACTGGACTAGTTCTCCTGCCTCAGATTACGATGCGGATGGCTGCAAAGATACATCCGAAGATGATGATGATGATGCAGATACCATCACCGATATACTCGACCAATGTGCATCGAATCCGTCTTGGAAGAACTGGACCAGTAATGCAAACACCGACCACGATGGCGATGGATGCAAGGATGAGGGGGAGGACATGGATGATGACAATGATCAGCGACCTGACGACGAAGATTCATGTCAGACCGGCCTTACAGGGTGGACTTCCGAAGTAGCTTTCGACTACGATCTTGATGGATGTCGCGACTCTGATGAAGATCTAGACGATGACAACGATTTGATTCCTGATGTCACAGACGACTGTAACCCCCCCGGCGCTAATGGATGGACTAGTGTCTCAGAGACCGATCACGATGGCGACGGTTGTCGAGATGCAGATGAAGATAGTGATGACGATAACGATGGGATTCCTGACGAACAAGATACCTGCCCGAAGGGCCAAACGAACTGGATTGGTAATGACCTAACTTTCGACAATGATGGTGATGGTTGCAAGGACACAGGTGCACAAAACAACGGTTACGGAGAGGATATTGACGATGACGGTGATCAAATCCTCGATGTCGCAGATTCCTGCCCCTCTGGTGAGGTTGGTTGGACCTCGAACTTTGGAAATGACTTCGATCGAGATGGATGCAAGGATGATACTGAGGATGAAGATGATGACGGCGATGGATTCCTTGAAGAGAATGGTGAGGACAAGTGCCCCCTCACTACGCTTGGAGAACCTGTAGACCTGAACGGTTGCGCTCCAAACCAAGGAGATAGCGATGGCGACGGTCTCACCGATCAAGAAGATCAATGCCCAGATGAAGATGCACGAGGATTCGATGACAACCTCGATGGTTGTATCGACGATACAGACAGCGATGGTATCAACGACGCCGAGGACCTCTGCCTAGATACTCCAGCCGACGAGTCGGGAACAGTCGAACAACAGGCTGACGGCTGCACAATCACAGAACGTGATTTGGATGGAGATGGAGTCAAAGGTGACGAAGATTCAGAGAATGGATTTGATATCTGCCCATCAACTCCACCTGATGCTGAAGTCGACAATTTCGGATGTTCAGCGGATCAACAACTTGAGTTGATTGATTCTGACGAAGATGGTATCAATGATCTAATCGAATTGAATTGGCTTGAGAGTTCAGGATATGATTGCAGTTCGACGATCGAGAGCGATGTAGATGAGAACGGTTGTGGATTCAGCCAACTTGATGCCGATAACGATGGCATTCAGAACATAGACGATATCTGTCCAGGAACACCTAATCTCTTCAGTGTGGATGAGGATGGTTGCTCAATCAGTCAAAAACAGGACCTATCAACAGACGGGGGGGGCATGGATCCAATCTTCGTTGCAGCGATTATTATTGTCGCAGCACTTCTGCTCGGATCGGTAGGAGTTGCAGTGGTAATTCGCTCTCGCAACAAGCCTAAGCCACGAAAGAAGAAAGCACGACCAAAGGCTGCAACCACTGCTCCCGCACCTGGAGCATTCGCCGAAGAAGCAGCAGAAGCTCTCGCTCCTGAACCAACTCCTCTGCCCGAACTTTCAGGCCACACTACAGATGAAGACGGCGTAGAATGGGCAAAGGATGCAAGTGGAAACTGGTATTGGCGGAATGATGCTGAATCCACGTTTGCACTGTATGAATCCTGATTCAGAACGGCGCACCTTGGAGCCGAGGGTTGAAGTGCGTGATATGCGACCCTTACGCATGGCACTCAGTGAACGCTTCCTCGTCCTGACCTTGACCGCCATTCTCTTAGGAATGATTAGTGCACCTGGAATCCCTCATCCGGAGTCCCTTGAACCCGCTGCATCTGAGATGTCAGTCGGAACTAGAGCAGGCACTACAGAGTGGACTGCTGTTGCAGGATACCCCTCTAGTCCGCCAAGCACGCCTTCAATCAACGTAGCAGCTGGATACATCTCACCCACTAGTGTAGCAGTGGACACCCTCGGAAACGTATACACCGGTGGATTTGTGATTTATGATGTAAGTTTTGGAAGTCAAGCTTACTCTGATGTAGAGCAAATGGCGTATGTTGCCAAGGCATCCTCGACTGGAACTTGGCAGAAACTGTACTACACAGGTTTCTTTGATGGAGGAGGAAGCGCAACTGTAACGGCGATTACTACATCAGGCACCGATGTATATGCCTGTGGTTGGTTCGTAGGAAATGTAACGATTGGCCCTCAGAGTTTCCAATCGTATACACCTTCGGGTAGCGTCGAAAGTTCACAAGACATATGGGTCGCGAAGTTCGATCAGAATCTGAATCCATTGTGGGCAAAACAAGCAGGAACCGTGGAGAATGACGACGCTTGCGAGGATATCTTGGTGTCTCCAACTAATCCAGATGGTAGCAAAGATGTGTACATCATTGGAGAAACTAATGCAACCGCTCAAGCATATTTCGGTACAAGTATTACACGGAATGGGAATGGAGGAACCAGTACTGACATCTTCATCGCGAAGATGTCCGCGTCGAATGGAGCTTGGGACGACGCGAAAATTACCGGTGGACAATCACAAGATCTCGGTCAATCCATCGCATGGCGTGGAGGAGGAATTGTCGCAACCGGCCTATTCAGCGGAACAGCGAACTTTGGATCACAACAGATGCAAGCGATTGGCTCTTACGACCTCTGGATTGCTGATGCAGGAACCAACCTTGCATGGGCCAATGCAAGTCAAGCAGGCGGCACTGCTGGAGTCGCACAGCCCTTCGGAATCGTGCACCAAAGTGGTGTCGATTATATCGCAGGAACTGTCCGAGGAACCGTCAATTTCGACACAAATCAAGTGATGTCCTCGAGCAATGGTCAGGATACGACCACCTTTGTTGCATCCCGTAGCGGAACAAACAATCAGTGGGACTGGATTACAACTGCGAGCGGATATCACGAGGTAAGAGATATCGATATCAATAGTGAAGGGGTACTCCTTGTCACTGGAAGTTTCGCCACCGTAAGTTGGTCAGGTACTGGCGGCTCCCTACAACAAAGTGGCAGTGGAACGTGGGGCTCAACTACACTGTCTTCAACATATTTCGACCCCTTCCACGCAACAATGGATAGTAGTGGGAATTGGGTATCTGCAGATGCAGGAGCAGGTGACTACAACGACAATGGCATCGGAGGAGTATGGTCTCCAAACGGCCAAATTATCGGAATGGGAACATTCGGATCAGGAGGACCTACGAACATTGGCTCAACATATACCCTCACCCTAGGAAGCAGTTCCGTTATAGGAAATGGAAACGCCTTCACCGATCAAAATTACCAGATTTATGTTCAGATTGGGGCTTACATCTGGTCCCTCAAATCCGATTCCGATTCCGACGGAACACCTGATGTTGATGACAACTGCCCTGACCTGTTCAACCCCTCTCAGTCCGACATAGATGGGGATACACTCGGTGACGAGTGCGATCCGGATGCTGACGACGATGGAATCCTCAACGAAAGCGACAACTGCGATGGTCCTGAAACAAACTGGGACCCAACAGATACCACATTAGATAGAGACCAGGATGGTTGTAAAGACGCGACTGAAGATACTGACGATGATGCAGATGGTATCGACGACTTGACTGATGCCTGTGACGACATCGGCGACAAGATGGGCTGGATTTCCAACAATGTCTACGATCACGATCAGGACGGATGCCACGATATCGATGAGGATGATGATGATGACAATGACTACGTCCAAGATACTGTGGACCTCTGTCCCCGCGGTTGGTTCAACTGGTCCACCTCGGCAGCTACTGACCACGATGGCGACGGATGCCATGATGAAGGCGAAGACGATGACGATGATAATGACGGCATGTTCGACATGACCCTCGACGAACAGCCCCTGGATAAATGTCCCAAGGGTGACTTAGGATGGATATCCGATGCAACTACAGATCGCGATTCCGATGGATGCCGTGATGAGGGAGAAGATACCGATGACGATGACGACACAGTCCCTGATGATGACGATAAGTGTACACCGGACGGCGATCTGGACTGGACTAGCGTCGCAATGGTCGATCACGACGCTGATGGATGCCGCGATGCTACCGAGGATGATGATGATGATGATGACTCAATACTCGATGTCAATGATTCCTGCCCTACTGGATTGACTGGTTGGACATCAACGGTTCTACTCGATGTAGATGGCGACGGGTGCCAGGATAATGCTGAAGATACCGACAATGACAATGATGGAGTCGCAAACGCATTGGACGGGTGCCCTTCAGGTGAAACCGGATGGTTCGCGAGCAATACTCTCGACGCTGATGGTGACGGATGTAGAGACGAAACCGAAGATACAGACGACGACGCAGATGGCGTATTAGATGAGAACGATGCTTGTCCAAACACTCCACTCGGTGAAGCTGCAGACCCTGCAGGATGCGGGTATAATACACAGCAGGACAACGATGGTGATGGAATCTATGACATCAACGATGCTTGCCTTAATACCCCCTCCGAGTCAACTCGCCTCTTTGGGAAAACTCTGACTTCAGAAGCGAACGGGCTTGTCTACGAATGGGGTACAGAGATTGAAGCAAACACAGGTTGCTGGTTTGGTGAACTAGATCGCGATGGCGATGGTGTGAAAAACTACCTAGACCAATGTCCAGATACCAACACTGGCTCATTTATCGATGAATTCGGATGTGCCGCTGAGGAATACGACTGGGATAAAGATGGAATCATAGGAGACGTTGTTCTCAATCCAGACATCTGCCCAGGAACTTCAGATGCTACAACTCGAGACAATCATACCGAGTTTGGAGGAATAGATGGATTCGGATGTTGGGCAGGTGATTCAGATACCGATACTGATCAAGTCCTAGCCTACATGGACATGTGTCCAGATACTGATGAATTCGCAGCCGTGAGTAAGGATTTGGAATCTCCAGAAATTATGGGTTGCGCAGACAACCAACTCGACTTTGACAACGACGGCATCACAAATGATCTAGATATTTGTCCGGATACACCAACTGAAATTGAGGTACAGATAGAGGGAGATCGCATTGGGTGTTCTCTTGAACAGAGAGCTGAACTCGGCGATATCGATGCTCTCGCTCAGAAGAATATCCTCATCATCGTGATTGCTACTCTGGTTCTGATTGCTCTATTGGGGGGAGTAGGTTTCGTCCTCACACGCGGAGGAAGTAGTTCACAATCCGGTGTCGAGATGATGATGGCACAGCAGGCTGCACCGATGATGCATGCCACAGCACCACCTATTCCAGCACCTCCTGGCTTTTCTCCTGCTCAGCCAACCCATGTTGCAGACTACACTGGACTCCCTGGAGGCGGCCACTATGATCAGGGATATGATGGATCAACGATTTACATTGCACCTGATGCCACCCAGTGGCAGATGAATGCTGATGGTTCATTCACTCGAGTATGACACTCAAGAATCATGTCTGAGATGAGTTAGAAGGAAGGATGTTCCTCGCTGGAATGCGTCCTCTCGTGCTACTGGAGTCCCCATAACGTGGGCACCACGGTTTCGAATTATTCGCAAGGCTAAGCGTCGCTGCCGCAACTCATTCATTGGGAAGCGGATTCCAAACTTCCAGATTCCAGACATATGGCCATTCTCTTCAATCTTCACCGTTCGTTTACCAAGACGAATCGCCTTCGGCATCCACCTTTTCTCTTCAGTGCTATCGAACGCATGATGCGCACCTGAGTAAGTATGTAAAATCGCATTAGGCAACTCAGGAAGGAGTCCTTCGACGAGCCCGATAGGAGTCCAATCGTCATCCGTTCCATGAAGAATTAACATCGGTGCATCTGACCATTCCTTCACATCAGGCCTAAGATGTGTGGCTGGATAAAATGGAAGATGGGCATCAAATGGCGTACCAAGTGCCTCGATAAGTGGAGACCATGCCGAATACGTTGCCACAGTCCCACCTAAACTCCAACCTGCAATACCAATAGCGCCAATTCGGTCATCAGAATCGAGGATATGCTTTACTGCGAAAGCGTCAGCTAAAATCATCGCATAGGTGACTGAGAGTTGATCCTCAACCACAGATTCCACAGATCGTGTGGAGAACGGATGTAACTGACAGACAGCTAAACCCGATTCCAACCAATTTCTGATATGATCCTCATGGTGATTGGCCCAGCCCCGACTTCCATGCACTGCAACTACACAACCAAATGGCCCTTCACCTTCAGGAATATGCAAATCCGCGTAAGCGGAATGTTCCGTCAATGCTTCAAGACCGGACAATATGTGATAGATTTCGAACGGCGACTTCGAGCGGAACTCAAGGCGCTCCGACATAGCCCTAAGTTGAGTTCATTGTATGAAAGAAGGCGTACTAAAATTGGTTAGATTCACTCAATCAACGACGTCTGCCGCCACCTGAGCGTCCACCGCCA
>DAYJ01000106.1:9169-11591 GCA_002506875.1 Euryarchaeota archaeon UBA40
ACCGCCACCTGAGCGTCCACCGCCGCCTCGCCGGCCTCCACCTGAACTACGTGAGGATGAATGAACGGTTCTTGAGTGAGTACGATGACTATGATGGTGATGGTGATGACGGCGGCGATGCCACCACCGCCGGCGATCACCTCCGTAGTGGTTGTTGATTACAACCACATCGCTACCATGATGATATCCACGATGATGGTGAACGTAGCCACCACGAGTAACATATGCTCCAGGGGGAGTGTTTCTGAAGCGCACAATGAGGAACATAGCAACCAATATCAGCACCACAACCGGAAGGCAACAAAGTAACGCTTCAGCTGCAGGTAAACCCGGGTCCGATGATCGAACATCATTATGATTCTCTGGATTTACCCAAACAGATAATGATGAACTTGGACCATTATTTTGCTTAGCATCATCCATACATGAGTTGCCTCCACTGGTGGAAGGTAGCCACTCTGAAAACGAAGAACTGTAACTCATACCATCCACAGTATAGTCAAACGACGGCCGGAATGAGCAGGTGTAATATGTCGCAAAGGAACCTGATGAGCGAGTGAGTAATTGCTGCTCTTTCCATTTCGTGCCAGATTCTCCGTGTAGGAGTGTAAAGGCTTGGAAACTTGAGGGATCATCTTCTAAAATCTCAATGGTCATGTTTGTATCGAGAGGATAGTGATTCTGAATTTCATCAAAACAGGGACTTCCAGAGGTATGCCATGGCGAATCAGCCCAATCAGTGTAATTCGTCCCGTTAACATTCCACGTAAGAAGAATCTCGGCATAGCAAGTATACTCGTCCTCATATGTATACCAATAATCGCAAACATAGTCGCCGTAACTATCGGTATAGCAGTCCTCGTGTTCATGCTCAATCTCAACATAATCCTCAAACCACCCTGTACCGTTGTTTACACCATCACCGGTAATTGAAGCATCGACAGGAATCCAATCGGTGTCAGTGGAGCCGGTTACTTGCGCCTTGATGGGAAGAAATTCTTCCTCATTCATGGCTCCAACTGCCAAGCCACCGATGAGCAACATGCAAATAGTTCCAACAACGATTACAGCAGTTGCTTCACCACTTGAAAGCCACCAAAGACCAAAAGTGCCGATTCCAGGTTTTGAGCCATCAGTATTCGGCGTCTGGACTGAACCTGGTACGGGAGTAGAACCTGGGACAGTGGATGGTGTAGCTAGAGGGGTTGTTGTTCCGCCTGCACCAGAGGAAGGCATCGTCTGTGAAGTACCCGAAATCTTGGCTGCCTCTGCCTCGATTTTAGCAAGTTCCAATGCATGTCTTGCCTTCTCAAGTTCCTGTTCTCGATCCAGTTTACCGGATTGAACAGCCTTGAATTGATCCATGAGATTACTGGAATCCTCATCATCATCGTGGTTATTGGCCCACCATTGATCTGGAGACTCCTTGCTCATGACTCCCAACTTATGTGGGCTGATTTGAATTACATGCTCTAAAAAAGGAAAAAGAACACTTCATTCGCCGATTGGGCCCCAGCCGGTATCAAAAATCATCTTATCATCCTTGAATGACTTGAATTCAAGATGATTGCCGCTAGGGTCGCGGATGAACATAGTGGCCTGAGCACCAGGTTGACCCTCATAGCGAAGATAAGGGCCAATCACAAATTCTACACCTTTCGTTTCGAGACGATCTCTCATACGATGCCAATCCTCCCATCCAAGGATAACTCCAAAATGCATAGATGGAACCTGTTTCCCATCAACTGGATTAGTTGCTAAGCTAGGCATAGATTCCACACAATGTGCCACTATCTGATGACCGTGGAGATCCAGTACGCATGATTCCGGTTTCTCCCTGCCTACGGTACAACCGAGGACCTCGGTGTAGAACGTTCGAGCAGCCGGCAAATCAACCACTGGAAAGGCCAGATGGAAGGGGCGGAGCAAATTATCACCCATCGATAGAGGTGCGTGCAAGAGCGACTGCTTCATCGACAATCTCTCCAGATACACCGATATGCGAAGATGGTTCAAACATTGCATCCATTTCCTCCGCACTAAAGACAGAAGTTAGAGCATCAGTACGCCTACAAACATCACGCAAATGTTCCCCAGTATCAACTGCCGAAAACGAAGCTGTACGGAGTATTTCATGAGCGTCATCACGTGCTATTCCCTTGCCCACAAGTTCGATCATTATCTTCTCAGCCATAACTAAGCCACGTTGTGCATCGATATTCGCAAGCATTCGCTCCGCATCTACCCAAAGGTTCGTGAGAACTTGCATAGTCTTGATCATCACATCATGACACAAAGCACTGGAGTGAGATAGCGTGAAACGTTCGGATGAAGAATTGGCTAAATCGCGCTCATGCCAAAGCAGAGCATTCTCGTAGGTCGGGATGATGAATGAACGAACGATGCGAGCTAGGCCACTTGC
>DAYJ01000005.1 GCA_002506875.1 Euryarchaeota archaeon UBA40
AAATAATCTCTCAGGACAAGACAGCAGTTGTATTCCAATTGAACTTGATTTGGCAATCTATCCAAACTTCAATGGAGAGTCAATCACAGTATCAGCTATCAATGAATATCAGGCACTTCAGAATTGGAGCGAAGAGGGATGGGGCGAGGGTTCATTGTCCATCGATCTTGACCTTGATGTCAATGCACCATTTGGTATCGACCCTGGGGGGTTCGATAGTGACGAAGAAATCACCGTCGACGTATACATCACGTTATTCACGGTCTCAATCCAAGAGATTGAATGAACGAATTTACTGGCATTCTAGGATAATGACTGCATCCTTAGGATGAACTTGAGCCTCGACTAGGACACGAGCATACCACCTCGACCAACCAGAATTCTTCTTCTCTGAAATCCTTGAATAATTTCCTTCGACAAACGATTTTTGGATAGTTCGGCAGGGCGGAGCTGGCCCTGTGACCTCAATCAAGGCATCTCCAATATTCAATTGGGAACCCGGTTGAAGGACATCCCAATCCAAACCAGAAATAGTTAGATTCTCCCCTACTGAACCGGCCTCAATTGGATGACCCTCTTTTCTCAACGCTTCGATTATCTCACTTGAGAATAGACATACAGCGCGATTTGGGCCACCATGGTGCTTCAGGTCATTCTGACGGTCGCCTTCCACACCACTCTTACGAAGGAAAGCGCACTCAACCGGATTTTTGGGAACACCGCCCTCGGGATTCACGTTAACGGATATGACGACCGCGGGTTGCACTTAATCCCCCCAATATGCTTCTCTAATCGCTTGGTTAGCCTCCATACAGGCCACAACATCTGCTGGACGATCAGCCATATCCTCTACACCTGCTAGATGAGCATGGATTGGTTCGACATTTGACATGTTAACCACGCCCCATCCAACCTGTGTACAAGGCGCAATAGGGGAGATTGGCAACGTCCCTGTGGTCGGATCCCATGTCGAGAATGAGGGATACCATGCGGAGAGATTCAATGCATCACGAAGATCAGAGTTAGAGATGCTAAGATTCGTACTATTGACAAGGAAGCCTCCGCGTTCATCGGAAGCACCAGACCCCATATCTCCTACATCCTCCCTAAGCATCGTAAGAACGAGGCTCAGAATACCTGCTGTCCGAGGAGTCGCAAATGAGGTCCCAGAGGTTTCATGGTAGCCAGATGTATCATCATGATTAGGCAAGAGCTGGGTCCAATCAGCAGCCATATCCGGGTAGGAGCCGCTCATCGTCTCCTTCTGGTCATCCTCTTCTTCAGCATATCCAGAGACGCCAATTGACCAAGGAGGTCCCGCTGTTGAATCCTGAACTGCAGGCGAGGGGGTGTTATCTGATGCACCTGTATGGACCTTGGAGTTCTCAACTACTGCAACTCGCGTTGCATCCTCGATACCAGGGATTGGGACTGATCCAATTGGACCGAAGGAAGTTGTGATAATATCGACTAATGGTTGATTCGCAGCAGCAAGTACTGCTTCATCACTGAATCCCTCCACGAAGAAAATAATCGCATCAGGATTCGCATCTAGAACCGCCCCGGTTACTGCTGTTCCATGACCATCTGCTGGGTCATCGAGAATTGGGATATCTGTACCATCATCAGGTGTTGTACCGATAATTCGTGTACCTGGGAAGTAGACAATATCCGTAGAAGTAATGCCGTCCCAACATGTCTCCTGATCAGCCTCATAGCGCTCCTGCCAAGTTCCTTCCATGGTAATATTACACCACATCGTGACTCCAAGGCCATCTAGCAACCAATCCGGGAGTGTCTCATTGAGAATAAAGCGCTCGTGATATACATTGATACCTGTATCAATCGGCGCAACTACGCTGTATGCTTCGAACTCCTCTGGTTCATTCTCGGCAACCTCATCGACTGTATCCTTGCCGAAGCATCCGGCAATTGAAGATCCCATGAGAAGGAGGCTCAACAGTAGCACCTGAAGCGAGCGCATATTCTCCGGAACCATGGGTTTGGTTTGAGGTTGATGTCAGATTGATGGAGCACGAGCAATTACAGACAGAGTTCCAGGCCATCCATCTCCTGGAGCCGAAAGGAAACACCGTAGCACATCGAATCCAGCGGATTCTACCAACTCAATCCATTCTTTCTCAGACAAAGTCGTCATATGGACTCCAACCTTCTCTGGCCATGATATACTATCCTCGTTCTCGGCATAGTGGTCTACACCGAAGGCAAAGACACCTCCAGGTACAAGCCATAGATCCCTGATACGATGTAGCATCGACGGAATGTCATCAAGATAATACAAGACCTCCATCGAATGGACGAGATCTACTGGTTCTGGAGGACGCCAGACCATCAGGTCCGCACAAGTGTACATCCCATCCGGATCAACCTCCAAGGCATTAGCAATCATTGACGGTGCACCATCGATACCCATCGCAATGACACAATCTTCTCGTTCTGCCAACATACGGACTACCCAACCATTACCGCAACCAGCATCTATCACTGTGAATCCACGTTCAAGGGTACTCAGATTCATCTCTTCAAATGCAGCAGTAAGGATCTCTCCTACAGCAGGAGCATGACCACGCTCCATACCTATGTCTTTTCCAGCATCTGCCCATTCACTGAATACATCGACCGCAGGCCGCATCCGGACATCACCTCAGAGCTTGCGAGTGAATGATTGAATCCCCGTAATGTGCCGGGCTAGAATGAGATTGTGGATATCGTGTGTACCCTCATACGTCTTGACAGATTCAAGGTTATTCATGTGCCTCATAATCGGATACTCATCTGTAACACCATTGGCACCATGAATGTCGCGAGCAACGCGAGCAATCTCAAGAGCGATGTCGACATTGTTCATCTTCGCGAGACTAATCATCTCGGGGAACCAATCGTCCTCATCGACACGGCGACCAAGATGATATGCGAGAAGTTGTCCCTTCGTAATTTCACGGAGCATAGTTGCAAGTTTCATCTGAATTAGTTGGTAGGCTGCAATGGGATGATCGAATTGGATTCGCTCCAGAGCATAGTTCTTGGCTGCATCGAAGCATGCTTGGGCAGAACCAAGGGAGCCCCAAGCAATACCATATCGAGCACGATTAAGGCAAGAGAATGGTCCACCTAGACCCTTCGCACCAGGAAGATACCGATCTTCAGGGACAAATACATCCTGTAGCACCAGTTCAGAGGTAACGGATGCCCGGAGAGAATGCTTACCCTTCTGCTCAGGAGCAGTGAATCCCTCGTCATCCTTCTCGACGATAAAACCACGTATGTCTCCGTCAAGTTTCGCCCAAACGATTGCAATATCTGCAATCGTCCCATTGGTAATCCACATCTTCGCACCGTTCAGAACATAGCCGCCATCGACTTTCTCAGCCTTAGTGACCATCCCTCCGGGGTTAGAGCCGTAATCCGGCTCAGTGAGTCCGAAGCAACCAATGATCTCACCTGTCGCCATACCGGGCAGGTACTTGTGCTTCTGTTCCTCGGTACCAAACTTATGGATAGGGTGCATCGAGAGAGAACCCTGAACGCTACAGAAAGAACGGAGTCCAGAGTCACCACGCTCAAGCTCACGGCAGACAACACCGTATGCAGTATAAGACATACCTGCGCAACCGTAATCCTCAGGAATGACCATTCCAAGAACACCCATCTCACCAAGATCTCTAATCCATTCATCAGGGAAATAAGCACCATTGTATGCCTCCTCGATGTTCGGGATAACCTTCTCATCAACCCAATCACGGACCATGTCCCTGAGCATAATTTCCTCTTCGGTAAGCATCCGGTCAACATCGTAGAAATCCAACGCTTCGTATGGCATCTGAATCACTCCCTGAACCACTGCCGAAGCCCGAGCCGCTTGAACCTTCCCGCACTAGGACCTCTACGTTCGAATCAAGAATTACGCTTGCGACGACGATCTTCTCGGCGATCTTTCAGAGACGGTTCAAGCCCTTTTCGGCGGCGACGCCACCGATTATACATCGCTTGCAATGAGGGACTATTCATGAAAATCAAACCTACTACAATTCCAGGTACTGAGATTACGATGACCACGGTCAAGGCATAGCCAACTATGCTACTTACCAGTGGATTGTCAATTTCATTATCCGGAACAAAACGGGCAACTCGGCCGCGATCATTGAGTATCCAACCATCATCTGTCCCAGTCCCCCAACTGCAAGTTACCTGACGAGTTGCAATCTCGTCCTCCGTAGAGGCTATGTCTGCATGGTCCAACCAAGGGAAACTATCCTCCTTAGCCACATCATGCTCGACGAGTCCGAATGGCACCATAGCCACCATCAACCGGTCCGCGCTGTGGGCGCAAATGTGAGTGAACTCGCCACCAGCCTCGCTCAAAACAACAGCATCCATGGTGGAACTGCCGTCAATGGAATCATCTAGATGGATTGTAGCAAGATTTTGATTAGATCCGACAGCTACACAGTCAGGATTGTTACCGAAGGCACACTCTACATCCGTCCAGATTACAGACGAACCACCAATCCAGGATATCTGATGATCAGAATCGATGAGAGCAATACCATCCGATTCGGTCGCAACTACACATAGTCGGATAATAGAATGGCAGTCAATCGCTTTCACAGCACTAGACCTAGTATTCTCAATTGGAACTATCTCGTTACCTTCAGCCAATGAACGAAATCTCCAGATTAAACCCGAATCAGATGAGATGTAGGCCCAAGCCCCGTTTGTATTCCAAGAGACAGCTGTTAAAGTACTGATTTCGACCGCTCCAATCCCACTAACATTCGATAGACGCCGATCTTGATGATCGTAACGAATGATTTCTCCGGACTTACCCACTATCAGAGCATTTCCAGCAGGATGGAAGTCCACAGCAAGGAGGTCCTTATCAGTAATAGGAGACAACATCTCAGCACCTGATGGTTGCTCAGGAGGAATCAGTAAGACAACGCCATCATCCCCTATAGCGAGTACATTCGACTCATCTGAATCAAGCGCATTGAGGTAAACTGTCTGATCTGTAAGTTGGATAACTTCGTCAATGCGTACCGCTGACTCGGCGGCGACTGGGGACATTGAGACTGAAATCAGCACGAGAACCAAGCACAAAGCACGAAGAATACGGCCTGAATCCATGGCTCTGCGAGAACCTTGGCCTTCATGATGTGACCGGTCTAACGGAGGATGTAGACAGAGAGGATTCAAGTCCTACCTAGCACCCCCTTGAGACATGGAACGGTTCGCGGTCAAGCGAGGATTGGTAAAGCAAGTGACAGCAGATGGGGGTTTGGGCAAACTGGCTCAGGAATTCTTCGACGATGTGAATGCCACAGGAGAAAACGCATTCACGGGCTCACACGGCATCATGTCCGACATTAAGGCACACTATGATGGAGATGCTCTGATTACCGATGTCGTCAACGACCGACCGAACTTCGATGACAGAGATGCCATGAAGGCAGCCCAGGATGATCGACGGAAATTCACCACCTTCCTAGATGTCGCGACCGGTTACAACTCCAAGCAGCGTGGAGACAAAGCAAAAGAATGGGTCAAGAAGGCATCAAAGGCAAAGTCCGCAATATCGGGGGCCCTGCACTTCATGTCCATGGCTAAGTCTATGAGTGATGAAAAGCGGGAAACTGCGGAGGCCTTAATCGCTGAAATTGAAGCGGCACTTGAAGCAGGAGATAATACCAAGGCAGCAGGCCGCGGTGAGAAACTCTCCAAGATGCTTAACCAATGAGGCGAATCTAATGTCAGATGCAGAGGAGTGGATCTCTGCAGCTAATGGCTCAGATGATCTTGACGATGCCACCCATAATCGACTTGTTACAATGCTTGACGGCGTCGAAGAAGCTGTCGGACTCGACCATCTAATCGGGATCTTGAACGGAGGAAAGAGCCATTCCGGGGACGATGTAATACGTTGCTACGTTGGATTTGAACCAAGTGGCAAGGCTCACATCGGCTGGAAAGTTATTGCTAATCTGCTACGAAGATTGCTTGATGCTGAGACCAACGTATTGGTATTCCTTGCAGATTGGCATGCATGGATAAACGATAAGTTTGGAGGAAATATGGAGTCAATCCAACTTACTGCCGACTACATGGAAGATGTATTTCGTGCACTTCTCGACCACCCAGACGAGGGAGATGGACCGGGACAGTTACGCTTCCTCAGGGCCAGTGAACTCATGGAAAATCCGGATTACTGGGCAAGGATGCTTAGATGCGCCAAGAACCAGAGTTTGAGTCGTGTCCGACGAACATTTAGCATCATGGGGCGGAGTGAAGACTCATCCGACGGAGATCTCTCAAAATTCTTCTATCCTGCAATGCAGGCAGCGGATATATTCGAACTCGAAATCGACATCGCGATTGGAGGAATGGATCAGCGTAAAGCACACATGTACATGCGAGGAGTCGCTGACTCTCAAGGCTGGACAAAGGCAACATGCCTCCATACCCCCATACTATCGGGACTCAAGACTAGCGGCGCGCGCATGGAATCTTTCGATCATAAGATGAGTAAATCGGACCCTAGTGGGGCAATTTTACTTCATGATGGAGCAAAGAAGCTCAAAAAGAAAATCAATGGTGCTTATTTTGATCCTAATGACACGGAATCTCCAGTTTACGAACTCATAGAACATGTAATTCTGCCTGAATTTGGTATTCTTGAAGTTCGGCCTAATCCAAAGTATGGCGAACCAAGCGACTGGGAGGACATGGAATCTATTCGCAATGCAATCGGTGCAGGGGCACTTCACCCACTCGACCTGAAAATCGCAGTAGCAGAAATGCTACACAAAGGCCTATCAAGAGTAAGTGAATACTTTGAGAAAAATCCGGATAATCTACGAGCAGTGGAAAAACTGTTGAATCTCTAAACCACACTTAGTTGTCAAAAATACTGGTAATGGTTTGAAATGAGGATATGAGGCCAGCAGGCATGGGATGCATATGGACGTAGGTATCGATGACATTGCAATTCACTTCCCTCGTCTCTTTTTTGATATGCGAGACTTCGCCGCTTTCCGAGGCGCTGACTATGACAAACTGAACAAGGGACTCGGTCTCAATGCGATGTCCATACCAGATGCCCATGAGGATACCGCAACTATGGGAGCAAACGCTGTTGCGCGCCTCATCGACCGCAACGGCCTCGACCCCAGATCCATCGGGCGTATCTACCTCGGCACCGAATCCGCACTTGATGGAGCGAAGCCGACTGCAACCTACATCATCGATATGCTTCAGCAACGCTACACTAGAGACCATGGTGATGATTGCTTCCGAAATTGCGATGTTGTAGACATGACCTTCGCCTGCATCGGAGCCGTAGATGCACTCCACAACACTCTCGACTGGGTCGCTAGGGGTGGAGAAGATGGAGACAGGATTGGCATCGTTGTATTCAGTGACAATGCAAAGTACGAAATGAAATCCACAGGAGAATACACACAAGGCGCAGGTGGCGGAGCCATGCTAGTGCGCATGAACCCCAGGCTCCTAGTAATCCCAGATCATTGGGGCGTATCCACGACACCAGTACACGATTTCTTCAAGCCCCGTAGAGAGGTACCTGTCCGTAGCGTAATCGATCGTGTTCTTGCTCTCGCACGCGAAGCAGGACAGAATCTCCGTTCGGGCCTTGGTGATCGAATGATGAGGACTCTACGTCGATCTGAGATGACCAACGACGAACTCTTTGCTGAAGAGACCTTGAAAATCCACAGAGATACGCCTGTATTTGATGGACAGTTCTCCAATCGTTGCTACATGGAAGCTGTGAAAGAGGCATTCATCGATTTTCATGGCAAAGCAGTGCGAAGCGGGCGACACAATCCAGAGAATGACCCTATTCTAACCGAGCAGTGGAAACGCATCATTGTCCACCTCCCATATGCATTCCAAGGCAAACGGATGTTCCCAGACTTGTTTCGACATGATCGACGCGGCACAGAGGTCTGGAAGAATATAGTTGAACAAATTGGAGAGGAGCCATTGCCAGAACACTTCGACGATACTCCCGGAGGCTTGGAAGAATTCGGGCGCCACAATGATGCATATCGGAGATCCATTTCCAAAACAGAGGAATTCAAGCAGTTCGCTAACGAGAGGATTGAACGTGGTCAGCGAGCTTCAAGTCTAATCGGAAACCAGTATACTGGATCCATCTTCCTCGCCCTGATGTCCACATTGGAGTGTGACTATAATGAAAACAACCCAATCGAAGGAAGGGAAATCGGCCTCTGTGGTTATGGATCGGGTGCGAAGGCGAAGGTATTCGAAGGCATCGTACAACCACAATGGAAGGAGATCGCGTCGCGTTTCATGCTTTTCGAGCGTCTAGATTGTCGCTATCCAATCCAGAGCGAGGACTACGAAGCGTTGCATAGAGGCGCTCGTACTGACTCGATTGTAGAGCCAAAGGAAGAATTCATTCGTGTCAAAACACCTGAATCAGAAGGACTTCCCGGTGAACGTCGGTATCGTTGGGTCGACTAAATTGGTTTCAATTTCAGCCCTGAGGCTATACATCGCTTCATATGCACAATAGGGTTTCATTTCGCGTATGGAGTGCAACCTCGATGCCCGTGGAAAGGCCACTCGTCTCATGGGAGGAAGCCTGGGAGTCCTATTTGGCATCGGAGTCGGAGTAATGTTCCTGTTTGGGGTAATTTCTTGGCCCATTTTACCATACATCTGCGCTGCTTCCATCTTTGGAGGGGGGTTCGCAATGTTTGAAGGATGGTCTGGGTGGTGTGTCGTTCGTGCGATTGGCATCCGAACACCGCTCTGAAGACGATATTCATCTACGCATCCTTCGGCTTGAGAAGACACTCGGATGTGGCATTGAAATCTAATTCTCTAATCACAAATGAGAGCGTCCCCCCATGCCTAGTGAAGCGTTCTAGGAACGGACAACTCGACTCCTCTTCGACCAATTGCAATGGACTCACATTCGATAGATCGATTGGCAACTCGATTTCAGAGAACGCAAGAACAGAAGGTTGGTCCGTATATGAGACCGCGGCATCCTGCATAGCGAGGAATTCGACTGCGGAACCCCATGATTCAAACATATCTGAGAAGCCAATATCGAGTTCTTTTTCATCTATAGATTGAGTTACTGAATTGAAATTAGGAGAACTACCACTTCCAGATTCGATGATGGTAAAAAAACGATCCGCCTCTATTTCATGAGAGAAACGAGCAGGGAGATGAGTCGCTAGAACGTCACTAAAAAGACGGGTACCAAGCATATACAGATGACTACTCATGCTGTTCTTCAAGAAAAGGACTGTTGATGCATCTTGAGGAGCACCCTCGGGTGAAGATTCAAGATAAAGGCGCCAATTACTCTGTAACGGAGAACGGAAAATTCTGCGCAATGGACCAAGGAATGATGGGCCGAAATTTCCGTGACGATAAGTTAGAATTGTGAATGGAGTCAAACCATTCCGCTCCCATAATGAAAGACCATTAGGAACAAGTTCCTTGACTGATTCCGTCTCAAGTAGCCAAGTCGTGTAGACAACATTAGTTACGTCACTCCTCAATCTAAGGAATGGCATAAACGATGTTACGACCCTTCTGCAACGAGCAATAAGAGAGGAATTCGCCAAGAATTGAGAGGGGGTGCGAATCAGTCCAATACGATGTGAACGATACCGATTACCTAACCGATCAAGAGTATCAATTCGGACATCGGCCCCCATCTTACCAAATCTCACTAATTCCCAAGAGCACGATTGATGACAATACGCTGTACTTCCTGTGTGCCTTCGTAAATCTGTGTAATCTTCGCATCACGGAAAAAGCGCTCAACAGGGAAATCCGTAGTGTAACCATAGCCACCTAGAACCTGGACCGCGCGTTCAGCAACCCACATCGCAGTATCGCCTGCGAAGAGTTTCGCCATGCTAGCCTCCTTTGTGTGCCTAGGACCTCCGTGGTGGTAGTGCTGCTCCTTGGCCCATGCCGCACGATAAACCATCAAACGTGCCGCATCCGTCTGCGTGGCCATATCTGCAAGATAGTTGCCAATGGTCTGATGGTAAGCGATTGGTTTTCCAAAGGCCTCACGCTCATGAGCATAACGGACTGCAGCTTCCAAAGCCCCCTGAGCAATACCCAGAGCCTGCGCAGCAATACCGATTCTGGAATTATCGAGAGCGTTCATTGCGATTGGAAAACCCTTCCCTGATTCCTTAATCATGTTCTCTACCGGTACCTTACAGTCCTCAAGAACAAGAGTGCAGGTATCGCTACTTCGAATTCCCAGTTTGTCTTCCTTCTTACCAACAGAGAATCCCTCGAAGGACTTCTCGACAATGAAGGCCGTGGTTCCACCATGCTTCTTTACACCGTAATCAGGGTGATCAACGTCCTTTGCAAAAAGCACGTATATGTCTGCACTGCTGCCATTTGTGACCCACATCTTCTCTCCATTCAGGATGTAATGGGACCCGTCTTCGGAAAGTTTAGCCTTGCAGACCATAGCAGCCGCGTCTGTACCAGCGCCGGCTTCAGAAAGCGAATACGCTCCGACCTTGTCAGCAGCTAACTGAGGGAGATACTTCGCCTTCTGCTCATCATTCCCATGTAGAGAAATCGTCATGCTACAAAGGCCAACATGAACACAATAGTAAACACCGAAGGATGGATCTACCCTAGACAATTCCTCTACGATAATCGCCTCAGAGATGTCGTCCAACGGCGTACCACCATACTCCTCAGGAATTGTGCAAGTATGGAGGCCATACTCGATGAACTGAGCCCATTCCTCAGTAGGAGGGCGCTGTTCACGGTCGCGTTCTAACGCAGTAGGTGTAAGAACGGATTCCGCAAAGTCTCTCACAAGTTCTCTAATCATGGTCTGCTCATCCGTCTCTTCGAAGTTCATGGCCCACCCATCCAACGGTCGTTTGTGAATGGTTCGGAGAGGTTGAGACGTGGATAATTCCTGTTTCAAACGAATGATTGAAATCAGATAGCACCCCGGCCGCGATAAGGAAGTGTTTGAATGAGCGATGATGAGGAGTTTACAGTTGCAGTAGGACGACGATATACCCAGGAACATTTGTGGTTCCAACTCATCAGTTCTCCCAACGAGGTACCCGTGGAATACAAAGTCGGAGTCTCTGACTTCATTCGGGTAGAATACGGCCGCATCATGCGTGCTACCCTACCCAACATGAGCGAAGGCGGCGGATTCAGGATAGTATCTGAAGACGAGCCTGATGAAGAAGAAATGCCTCTACCACCTCCTACCGATGATGATGAAAAGGTCGAAATCGGAATCGGTGAACTTTCCACTGATGACAACCTCGTAGGCATCCGTTGCGAATTGGAGACGCTCAACATCCTCTCACCAATCCCCTGCACTGTAATCGGATTGAATGGCGAAGTAGAGAATACCCCGCAACTAGTCAACCGTGACGCATATGGTGATGGTTGGCTCATCAACGTCCGCCCACACGATGGATTTGACTTTGATGACCTCATGACTGCTGAGGAATATGTGGACTACCTCGAAGAGATTTGATTACGGCCACATATGCGCAGGGCCATCTAGATCCCCTGCAGCTTCCCAGATTGATTCTGCATCAGAAAGATCTAATTCAATCTGGACGCGATAAAGTAGGCTCTTAACCCGACCAAGTTCTGGCCCTGCTTCCATAGATAGGCGATTAACTATCATGAGACCATTCACCAGGGGATTTTCGCCCGCCTTCAGGGGAGCAAGGGCCATCAACGAATTATGAACGGAATTCGCCAGCGAAGGATCAAGACAGCGGTCTGCAGCAAGTTGCGCACCCAAATGAGTGCCCAGAGCTACTCGGTAGCGGCGTAACTGGCCCTTGTCCATAGGATCTGGGAGTTGTCCAAGTCGTTCACATACTGCCAACACTGCAGAGCGATCCTGTCCGGACATTCGGAGACCGTCAAGTAGAATTGAGCGGGAAACTGAATCAGTTCGCCGGAGAAGAAGAGCAAAACGTGCGATACGAAGCGCCCATGGATTCACTTCATCGTCAAAACAATCGTCTAAACCTTCAGGACTCACAACTGACCATTCGGTTCCGAAAACCACTGACAGGACACCATCTCTTTCCATTCGAACGAGAGTATCCTCTACAGAAGGGAATGTGAGAAGGCGTTCCATTTCCATCAACACCCTCTCCTTAGAGACGCCAACAAGAAGTGATACTGCGCCACCATCATGCAGAGTATGAGCGAGAGATTCGTCTGGAAGATAAGGGCCGGAGGGGTGTGCCATAAACCGATATGCACGTAGCACCCTAAGGCCGTCCTCCTTGAATCGCCCCATTGGGTTCCCAACTGCACGAAGTATGCCATTATCGAGGTCATTCCTCCCTAAATGAGGGTCGATTAAGGTTCGATTGATAGGGTCTAAGGCCATCGCGTTGACAGTAAAGTCGCGCCGTTCAAGATCCTCTTCGATCGATGCCCCATAAGTCACGGAAGTAGGACGTCGCCCATCGACGTATTCCCCATCTGCACGTAGCGTAGTAATCTCAACCTGCCCATCACTCCCCTCCGGAGGAACAGTAACAGTCCCAAATTGGATACCCGTCGGTATTGCATTAGGAATCAAAGCAATCACCTCCTCAGGCGAGGCATCGGTTGCAATATCGATATCATGAGGAACAAGGCCCTTCAGAGCGTCACGTATTGCTCCACCAACAATCCAGACCCTATTGCCTCCATCGTTCAGTTTATTGATTACTGAACGCACTGAAGGTGTCAATTCATCCAACAAATGGCGAAGCGGCTCATCTAGTTGGCCCGCAGACCCGGCATCGCCCATATCCGTTTTCCACCCAGCGCCCACATGAATCAACCGCTCTATCAAGCCAAGCCGTTTTGAATCTGAACGCACACGTCAGGTCATGGAGATAGTCCTCATCGAGGTTGCGGCCCTTCGGCCTCACGAGGAAATCAAGCCAAAAACACTGAAGAAAATGGTTGAAGCAATTCAGAAGCGAGGAGGCTACATCAAACCAATTCTCATTGACCGAGCGAGTCGTGCCATCCTCGATGGCCATCATCGATACAACTCCGCACTACAGCTCAATCTACGGCTAATTCCGGCTATTGAAGTCGATTATCTGAAGGATGATTCTATCGAGGTGCGTTCATGGCCAGGCAAAGAACATCTTGAGATTGACAAACAAGCTGTCCTCGATATGGCGATGTCAGGTGAAATATACCCGCCTAAATCCAGTAAGCACACAATGTCTGCGGATTATCCAAATCGTTTCTGTCCACTCAGTGAACTCGAATAATCAGCGCCGTGAATCAGCGAATGTGCGCCAAATGGAATTTCCTTTACCCTTGATCATTACAGGATGTAGCGGATCTTTACCTGTTTTTACGCCCACTTCGATTAAGCCGCCATGCCGGGCAAGAGTCACTAAAATCTCTGAATCTATCTTTCCACGAAGTGCGGACTTCAGATCAGAAGAGGTACGAGTGCGGCGCCCATCAACAGCGACAATCTCGTCGCCGGGCTGTAGAATCTCTCTAACCGGGCTACCTGCAAGAAAGGATCGTACCCTCAGCGGTGACTCATTCAGATGGATTCCGAGCCACCCAACTGAATCCTTGTCTTCCAAAGGTTCCAAGCGACGACCCATTCCCTTAGCCCAGAGGCCCATGTCAGGAGCTCCTAACCCGTGAACTAGGCGGCGCACCGCTCCATTCAACCGGCCACCAGTCAGACGATTCATAGAAGCAATAATGTCAACTTCATTAATTCCTCGAGGATCAATGCCGCCCTTACCTGAATCTCCTTCAATGTGCAAACCATGTCTATTCCAAAGATCAACCATTACATCATCGAGTCCGACTGTTCCTTTGGTTCGGCGGCGTAACTCGAGATCGAGAATCATCCCTGCGATCTCGCCTTGTAAGTAATACGAAATCGTGGTCTCTGCTGAATGAGGATGGGGCCGATAGAGGTGATACCAGGTCTCATGACTTGCGTCTGCAAGACACTGATGATCCCAGCCCGACATACTGTGGTGTCGTGTGAGTTTCCGCTTCAGGTCAGCCGCCCAATCCTCATCAGACCATACCCCACTTCGCAAACACATCATGTCACCTAACCAACTCGTGACGCCCTCGAACCACCATAGGAGATCAGTATGCATCTCGATGGAGAGGTCATAATCCTCGAAGGTCTTCGGTCGCAATCGCTTGACATTCCAAGCATGAACATACTCATGTGAAAGTAAAGAGATGAGGTCCCGCCAACCTTCTTTGTCACCCTCATCCATCGATGTGCGCGGCATCTGACTCGATTGACTACCCGTATGTTCCAAGCCACCTCGTGCCTTCTCAGTGAGATGGAGAATCACAACATAATTGTCCCATGGAGGTTCACCGAACAGAGCATGGAACTCTGCAAACAAATCTTGCATCGACTTAACCAGATGATTCACACGGCTTTCGGCAAGTGGTAGGCCGCCTGCATCCCATAGCTTCAGACGGAATCGGCGACCTCCTGCATTGAATGGGACCTCTGGTGTAGCATTCGCTTCCATTACTCCATCGTAGAGGGCGTCTCGTGAAGCCGCACTGAAAATGGAACGGGTACCAGTCGAGCAGGCCTCGGTTCCTTCAGTTGCAAGTTGAGTCGACACTGTCCAATCCTCTGGATGATCAATCTGTATGATGTACGGACCCTCAGGGGCACTGGAACCGCGAATCACTCGAGGGAATGTTGCACTCGGAACCATGTGGAAATGAGACGGGTCAATGTGGTTGGTACGCACCGTTAGGTCATGACCAAAAGCAAGCCAGTTTGCATGGACTGACGACGCACCAGCTGGTATGGTGACATGTACCTCATTGGATCCATGACGCTTTGAGATGCAATCTACTGATTCTCCATCGACAATAGCCCAAGATCGGAAATCATGGGCGAATCGTCCGTATTCGCGAATCAAATAGGAACCAGGGGACCAACGAGGGAAAGCAAGAACGAGGCGCCGGCCCAGTGGAGATGAGATATCGATGCCGCCAGCATAACGTTGGGAATGCCTAGGAGCGACATCGAGCCTATGGATGATGGAACTCATTCAGAATCACCTCGACGGAGTGCATTGTCCTCAAGCACACTCTTCGCCAATACGGCCATCGGCTCATCATCCCTCCGACTAGCCATCACCTCGAGTGCTTTCGCAGTCAAAGGACCGAAAGAACGGCCAATGAGATCCTCAAGGATTCTCATCGAGCGGATATCCCCCTCACCAGGGGACAGAATTCGAGCACGAATTGGATCCACGTCATTCTCAGGTGCTCTCCGAATTAACCGTGGGACAAATGATTCGCTATCCAATGAAAACACAATATCATCCAACGGAGGGGAGGCCCAGCGTATCCCTCCCCGAAGAGATTCAAACGCAGCCTCGATTGAATCAGGACCTAACTCAGCAAGGAGATGTATCAGTTCCTCATCTGTCGGCTCCCTCGATTCGCAAATCCTCTGAAAAGCCGCTGCTCTGACTGTCGCAGTACCATTCTGAAGACATTCAATCAATCCGGGATGTTCCTTCGAAAGGAAACGGATGGATTCAATGATGACAGTAGGTGATGAATCCTGTAATCCATGTTCAACAATTTCATCTATAGAACGACGTCCTGCGACATTTATTGCTGAACGACGAATCATTACTAATCGAGATTCTAAAGCCTCAGCCGCAAGGCCTAGGAACTTCTCGCCAGAAAAACGATGTAGGCTACGAATCCATGCGCGCTTTCGGACCTCCACATCCTTGTCCTTACGCAAAGTATCGAGAACTTCAGATGAATCAACGTGGCGATCCTCGATATCAATTGCAAGGCGACGGAGGCGAGGTGAAGAATGGGATGAGAGTCGCTGGAGAAGTGTCGTATCCTCTCCATCATGCCACCTCCTAATCGCTTCCACGCACTGATCTACAAACCACTCGTCATCATGATCAAGGAATGGAATAAACGCAGGCAAGGCCGATGGATCATTGAGTTCGAAAAGATGTCTAATGCCTCTCCTCTGTTGACGGATGTCCTTGTGGGACAACCGCTCCATCTCCAACCTGACGGATGCCATGCCCTCTCCTCGAGCCCGCCCCACATGAATGATGTGCGTCGAGAAACATGTCACCCAGTTCGGTCACGATGGGAAGCCATCATCGCAGTTACCATCAATCCGATTGCAAAACCGAAGAGGAAACCATTCTGGCCTGCACCCGGCGCAGAACCTGCGAGATCGCGGAATGCAAGAGCCAAGGAACCAGTAATTGGCACGACACCAACGAGGAAGCGACGAAGCCAGACCGCCTTAGACGGTTTTCGACCCATTGGACGAAGCAGGATGTGACTCCTCTTTTCGATGAACTGCCACCCGTGTGAAGATGCTGAACGTCGCAATTTAGAGATTACATGCTCTGCGACCGTTAGATCAACACCCCCCGCTGCTGAACCTCTCCCAGTTCCCGTCACGATTCGGATGCGACCGAGGCTGTTTCGATTCTTCAGAAGAACTGCCACAATGGCATCTGCTCCACGAATATCCATATCATGTAAATCGATGGTCGGTGTGCCAGACGAATCCATAATCCTCCTAGACACGGACCATTTCAGATCATTCTCGACTGCCATCATCTCAATCGAATGAAACATCGAACGAATCGTCTCAATCCGAATGCTACGGTCCACAGGTTTTGCCTTCTCAAAGCCAAGGAGTTTTGATACTGACCCATAGGTGAAAATTACCACCGCTACGGATGTACCAACGATTGCCCCGACTCTACCCGCTGCTTCAAGATCAACATCGTCGACACCTGTAGCGAAAATCGTGAGGAAAGAACCCATTGTAGCAAAGATGCAACCAATGAAAAGCGAGAGGCTGAACATCTCTCGGATGGTTAGACTCATCTCCGCCCCTCGCAATCGATTCGATGAATGCGATTTTACCTATTCGGAAAGCAAGCCTCCCGAAGAATGATATCTACTCAGATAGTAACTGCGCCGATGGAGATAAACGGCCGTCCAGATAGGCGTCGAGAACGACGAACGGCTACTTGGATTGCAGGGGTATTCGGAGGCTACCTCTTCCTATGTTTCCTTGCACCGGCCATGCTTCCGACAGGTTCTGTCCCTGAACTTTCAGGAAGAGCGAATTCAATTGACTACTTCAGCCACAATAGTTGGGGTAACCATAACTGGTCTGAAGATTCAGAATTAGGACACAACCAAAGCGCACATGGTGGCACTTTCGCATGGGGTGAGATGAATCCATTGTGGGCGTTCACCTATGGGTTCGGCGATATTAACTGTCATCAAAAATACTCCAGATCTTGGGTAATCAACGAAAACCAAATGCCTGTCTGTGTAAGAGATATTGGCATTTTCGCAGGAGCTGCTCTGGGTGCTGCACTCTTTGGAAGATTTGGCCTAAACAGGTGGACAATCAGAGACACACTACTCTCCATCTTCCCTGACAACGCCCTCACTGGCATCTATCAGAACAACCGTAGAATGCACGCATTCCTAGGAATAGGGCTACTCTGCGCCGTCCCAATGGGGATCGACGGATTCACACAATTACTGACAGATTATGAATCCATAAACCCGATTCGTCTGATTACCGGCCTTGGTTTCGGCATGGGTCTTGGCCTATTCTTCACCTCCAGCCTCTCCGCGCGCCCTCAAGATTTTGAAAACGGAGCCGGACAAGTCATGCTTCCTGGAGGAGCACGCTTCCTACCCCCCTCGGAAGAAGAATGATCATTCTTCTTCAAGCGAAGAAAGCATCGATTCGAGCATCTCTCGAGCCATTGGAGAGAGGGCGCCTGAGTTTAGAACACTTGAGGCATCCTTGTGCATACTAACTGCTCGGCTGTGCTTGAGGATGAACTCGCGCTCAATAGGAGACATTGAATCGCGCTCAAGTGCACTAATCATTGCCGCACGTCCTGCTGCTCGATTCATTTGACCCTCATCGATATCCAAATTCCGCTGAAGTTCTAGAATACGAGTGAATTCCCAGTCATCTAGACGGCCATCACGAAGCGCATCGTTCCATACTTTCTGTAAATCAGGACTGCGTTCGGACATCAGTACCGCAAGGGGGCGAGTCTGGTCCACAGTATCAAGAACAATTTTGATGATCACAGTGAAGGGCACCGAGATAACCATCCCAACAATACCCCAAAGCCAGTATGAGAAGGCAACAACAAGAAGGAGAAGTACCGGGCTGAGATCCAGAGCCTCGCCAGACCATTTTGTCTCTACGAAGCCACCCCAGAACTGCTGATTGGCGACTAGAAGTCCAACGAATCCAAGGAGTATCATAGGCTGATCATTGAGCATCAATACTCCAAGAATCATGGGTGGTACAGATGCGATTAGTGAACCAATGTAAGGCACATAGTTCAGGATAATTGCAAGGATCGCCCAAACAAACCAGAGATCAATCCCGAACAAAAGGCAGAGGATTCCTGCACATACTCCTGTGCCGATGCTGACACCGGTCTTGACAACAATGTAGGCGTTAATGCCATCACGTGCGCGTTCTGCGATATTTTGGAAACGCCCAAGTGAATCCCCTGGGAAAGCGGCCTCAATCCTACCTGGAAGTAAATTTGCTTCAAAGATGATGAATAGCAAGAAGAAGAGTACAGTAAGGGAATTGAACACCATGCCTGAAAGTGAAGCGATTTGGCTGGCTGAACCTATCTCTACCCCCATATCAGCAAGTATCTTGGATGGTGACTGAGAAGTATCCATATTCTCGACATAATCGCCAACAAGAGGCCAGTTTTCAGCTGTCACCAAGAGGTTTGCATATGCCAACTCCAAATCGTTAATCTTGGCCTGATCTGACAGGAAAGCATCCACCTGAAGCCAAGCAAAAAGGCCAATCAAGGACAAGGCTAGAATCAGTAGAAGAAGCATTGTCCCATTCGCTTGAAGCGTACTGAAACCATGATTACTGAGCCAATCCGCACCCGGCTTGAGAACGAAATAGAGGCCGAAGGCGAGGAAAAGTGGCTTAAGAACGCCTTCAAGAAGTTGAGCAGAGAGGATGACAAGAGCGGCAATCACCAGCCCATGGTACACTACCTGCAACCTTCTTTCAAAGGTGACTGTGGACCAATCCCTATTCGACACAACCTTCGGTATACTCTAAACGATATGACAATACCGATTTAGAAAGTCAATGGATTTCATCGAATTGATATCCATCTTCCCATTTCTTTTCGCCCAAAACTACCTCTAATTCGTAGGGGGTAATCATCGGCTTAGCGTATTTAACCGCATCATCAATGGCAATCCTTGGACAGGCAGTATTGACAAATACATCAACGGGATAGAAATCTATCAACTCAGGACCAACATGTTCCATTGCCATCAAATAGGCATTTTTACCGTGCTTTTTCAGCTTATTTTTCATTCGCATGGCTAAATTACGACGCATCTGTCCCGGTTTAGCCCCAATTAGAATCCCGAACCTTTGTTTGTCCATAGATGACATAATTAGAGCCGAACGTTGCCTCAAGATTCGCTCAATACGCTCTCTACCCATTTCTGAAGCTTCATCAGTATATGGGTCAAGCATTGCAAGTGGTTTACCAGTATGCATGACTAATCCGATTGGATGAAAATCACCACTTCCCAAGAAAAGATAGTGGCCGACTGTTGGATCGTCGCCCGAATAGTTACACCCTAACACTTGGCCAGGAAATGACAACCGAGCACCACCTACTGGAATCGTGACATCAAATCCTGCTTCTTCGAGGTACTTCTTGTAAGTAGGTAGAAGGTGCAGATGTTGGATACTACCCACTAAACCGAGTTTAGAATCTGTCAGAGGGGATACTCGTCCAACCATGTCTTCGAATTTTAGCACTGCTTCAACCTCTGAAGAAGGCGGTTCTGTGGCATTATTGACTCGCTGAATTGCA
>DAYJ01000022.1:0-1844 GCA_002506875.1 Euryarchaeota archaeon UBA40
ATGCCCCATGCGGGCAGCCTTAGTAGAGAGATATTCACGGTTGAATGGCCCTACGCCATCGATGTGCTCTATTCGTTGAACTACTTCAACTCCGTTTGCCTCAAGGGCTTGATGCTTGAGTGGATTATTGGTCATCAATCGAACCCGTGATATTCCCATTTCTTGCAGCATCTGTGCTGCGATTGAATAATCACGTGCATCAGCGGGGTGGCCTAGTAGAAGGTTAGCATCGAGGGTATCATATCCTCTATCTTGTAATGCGTACGCTTGGATTTTTGCGGACAATCCAATGCCTCTTCCTTCCTGGCGGAGATAAATCACCATTCCAGTACCATTATTCTGGATTTCATTTAGTGCTCGCTTAAGTTGTGGTCCACAATCGCACTTGAGCGAGCCCAAAGCATCTCCAGTCAAGCATTCTGAATGAATTCGAACCAATGGCGCATCTACCATAGATGGTTGACCAGTGTATATTACACAATGATCCTCGCTAGATAATTCAGGAAATGCTCGAATTCTGAAGTTACCATGTTCTGTAGGAAGATGTGCATCTGCGCGAGGAGCACGGCTAGTTTGCTCATGTTGTTCGGTTAGAACCATGTCTACGAAATTTGACAGGTTACATATGAACAACTGTTCAATTCCCGTGTTCTAACCTTAGAACACCGATTCATATAGCCGCAGATAAAAAAAGAACTGAATGCGCTCGGTCAATTGCGATGTTGGTGTAGCCGCTTGCACAGTGAGTGGCAACCAAATCCTCCTTGTTCAAGAGGCGTCAGGACCGCACACTGGTCGATGGGGCGTTCCGAAAGGTTTCGTTGAATCTGGGGAACTCCCTTTCGATGCAGCCCTTCGTGAACTCAGAGAGGAATGCGGTATTGAAGGAGAAGTGAATGGACTCGTGGGTGTGCGCGAGACAGTTAGGGGCGGAATAATCAGTATATTCCTTGCCTATTCTGTTGAACCACGTTCCTTGGATGTCGAAGTGGACCCCATGGAAATCAAGGATCATGGATGGTTCAATCTTGAGCAACTGAAGACCGTTGATTGGATTAGTCCGACGATGCAGTCGATTGCAACCTCCGCTCTTTCATGTGGCGCCCCGACGGTCTCACTAGACCTGTCTATCAATCGAGGCAGTCCTTACCTAATTCATTTGATGCCTGATCATATTGATATTGCATTGGGGGCGACAAGATGACTCTCTCGATGAAGCATCTCCACGGGAGAATACGAGATTTGAATAATTCACCGGTTAATACGGAGGGTGAATTCGTTCTATACTGGATGACGGCGCAGCGCCGGGCACGTTGGAATCCATCATTGGAGCATGCAGCACAGCTTGCAGAAGAACTCAATCGACCGTTACTTGTCGTTGAACCATTCAGTATTGATTATCAATATGCTAGCGATCGCTTGGTAACTTTCGTTGCCCAAGGTATGCTGGATAACCTGGAAGCGTTTGAGAAGTCAAATGTTCGTTATATCCCTTGGATTGAGACTCATCGCGAACGAGGAACAGGGCTTCTTCATCGGATATCTTCACGAGCGTGTGTAGTAGTCATCGATGATTTTCCTACAGGGCACCCTCGTCATGTCATGGAACGAGCGGCTGAGGTTGTACCAGTGTTACTTCTTGCGGTCGATGGTTGTGGCGTGATACCTCTCAACTGGACCGAGAAGGCCCCACCATTGGCTCACACCTTTCGAAGAACGGTTCAACGACGTGTTCTCGAAGCCCTTGCAACAGCTCCCATGGAATCCCCCCTTTCCAATCGTAGTAGTGCTCTTTGGATGTCTGATATTGAATTCAATCGATTGATGACCGATCTTCGATTTGA
>DAYJ01000022.1:2218-3471 GCA_002506875.1 Euryarchaeota archaeon UBA40
AAACAAGCTTTGGATCCATTACCAATTGATCACCAGGTGCCACCAGTCCTTGGGTGTCGTGGAGGTACTTTTGAAGCGGGCCGTCTTCTAGATGCGTTCATACATCAACGACTAGCTAACTATGTTGAAGGCCGAAACAACCCCTCGAATCCGATGACAAGCCGTCTTTCACCTTGGCTCCACTTTGGCCATATCTCATCATTGGAAGTAGTACACCGTGTGCTCCAAGATGCATCTTGGGATCCATCGATGACTGGGGAGAAGGTAACCGGTTCACGAAATGGATGGTGGGGTATAGATGAGTCTCACGAAGCATTCCTCGATCAAATCATCACTTGGCGCGATCTTGGCTTCCATTTTGCTCATCACCGCCCCGACCATGCGACTTTCACTTCACTTCCTGAATGGGCGCAGGCAACACTCTCAGACCATGCCAATGACCCGCGACCATCGTATACTTTCCAAGAACTTGAGGAAGGCAATACTCACGATGAAATTTGGAATGCAGCTCAGCAGGAGTTGAGGGAGACGGGTATTATCCACAACTATCTCCGTATGCTTTGGGGGAAGCGAATTCTCGAATGGGCTCCTGATCCATTGACCGCTTCTGATTGGATGGTCCGTCTCAATGATCGTTGGGCCCTTGATGGCAGAGATCCAAATTCATACACTGGGATATTTTGGGTTCTAGGCCGGCACGATCGGGCATGGGGAGAGCGTCCTGTATTCGGAAAAGTTCGCTTCATGTCAAGTATGAACACTGCGCGTAAACTCGATCTCACAAGGTATCTCGCCCAGTTTGGAACCAAGCGTAATGACGGTCTTGCATGATTGGTGATAATGATGCATTACGAACACGAGACTGCAGTTCATGCGCCACGACAGACCGTCTGGGATTGGCATACTCGTGAAGGAGCCTTCGATCGGTTGACGCCTCCTTGGGAGGCCATGGAGTCAGTGAGTGCTCCACCCGACCTTCAGCCAGGAGGACGTCGAGTAATCCGCTTCCCTCTTCTTGGACCAATCAAGGGACGTTGGATTGCCGAGCACACCGATCTCATCGAGGGCGAATTGTTCGCTGATCGCATGGTACGTGGGCCATTCAAGCGTTGGTGGCATACTCACCGCTTCGTTGAGAGAGGTGAGATGACGGTTGTCGAGGACGAGGTGAGTTACGATGTACCCATGGGCTTCCTTGGCAAGTTATTCGGTGGCCGTATGGTGAGAAAGCGGATTCAGCAAATGTTCACTGC
>DAYJ01000058.1 GCA_002506875.1 Euryarchaeota archaeon UBA40
GTATCGAAGTACATCATGGGAAATAGATTCGTCCCCCCCTCACTCGCGCTAGCGATTATTTTCGGGCTATTCATTTCACTGAAACCCTCTTCGATTAGATGTTCTCTTCCATATTGAAGTACCTTCGAGCGAAGCTGAAACATCGCATTGACATGGGCTCTTCTTACATCGAGGTGGCGATTGTCCAGTCTAACGTCTAGGCCTACGTTGACTTCATCAACAACCCCCACTGGAAGAGGTGCATCTGCAACAGCCAAAATTTCTGCAGAGGATACGCTTACCTCGTATTCAGGCGGAGGTGGCGAACTTCCTTCAGGAGTCTTCGGAGGTCTCTTTTGAGCCACAACTCCCGTAACTGATATTGTGGATTCTCGACTTGAAGATTGAATTGATTCAAACACCGAATCGTCCATGGCATCCCTCTTCAGGAAAGCTTGGATCCTCCCGGTCCCATCTCGCAACATTACGAAGCAGACACCCCCGCGACCTCGTACAGTTTCGGCATATCCTGCGAGTGTAACCTGGGAACCAACCATGTCGCCGCCATTTGTTACAACCTGTCCGATAGTGTGGGAACGATATGCTGTGGGCAACCACTCGCTGCTGTCTCTCATACCCCTGTCGTGTCGGCGCTGGGTTTTGAATGATATCGGACCGCGATACTAAATGCCTGTACAAGCGAGACTATTCAGATCAATCATTCTTCATCAACAAGCTGCTCAGCAGCGATAAGGAGAAACGCCGTATGGCCTATCGGCTGGTTGCCGGGACGAACTCCCCCGCGACTCGCCTTGGACCACCGACGCTCGATCACTTCCCCGGCCCATTCTATGTACAGGCCCGCTGATTCGCAAGCCTCCCATGATTTCTCCAATTGTATGCTAGTCGGACAGTAGCACCCTAGCCGCCCACCCGGCCGTAGTAATTTCGAAATGTCACTTACCACAGTCCACGGTTCTGCAAGATCCAATATGACAGCATCAAGATGGTCTGTTAGGGCTGAAACCTCTTCTTTACAGGATGTGAGATCCGACTCGAGAAGATGCCATTCAGGGAACTCCGGAAGAATCTCTCTCAGTGTTTCCATGTTTTCACGCCCAACTGTGGCATGCTCTGGTCTATTTTCGACAGATATTAACTTCCCAGAACCCCCGATCACCGATGCCAAATGCATTGCGAGTCCAGCAGACCCATGACCTCCTTCAAGAACTGTTGAACCCACGCTAATGCCCATTCTAGATATCAGATAACCTGCATCCTTCGCAAGGATAACTTGCGCCCTGCGCTTCATGGCCCTTCTGGCTTCGGGAAGGCCCGGGTTGACAACTCTGAGAGTCTTCTGCCCAATCACGAGAGAGTCGCCTGGTACAACGTCTCCAAGTGTATCGTCCACATTGAATCGGCCTAGCCCCCTCACGCGAACTTCCCCTGATCCCCTTTGAAGCAAATAGGCCCTGCCATCGGATTCCACCAGGGCTAGCCACTCGCCGCTCATTGTCTGCCGGGCACTGTTATGTGTTCAAGCACTTCCGGTCTCAAGTCAGAACTCTGGAATACACCTCGGCAGGTTTCATTGATAACTCAGCACGCATCCCGGAGTTGGAATGCACTCGGAAAATAGGCCACTTATTACGTCGGGCGCATTGATAATTATCCTGCTAATTTCACTGTTCAGCCCGAGTCATTGGGCCGGTGAAGAGACTTCTGATGAGCTCAATGAGCCGGTACCGGTGATGGAGGCAACAAGTCCGGGACACACTGTTTTCGGAGAATATGTCGGCGCGCATTGGTGTGGCCCTTGCATGAGCAGTGCGTCGCCATCGCTCGATAATCTGAAGACCTCCAATCCAGAAGATTTCACCTACATTTCTTTCTTCGAATCAGCATCTGGCGGTTGGCCGAGTGATGGCCCGATCAACCGAATGAGCCATGTTACAGCTTCTTCATCCGGATATCCTACATTCTCGTTCGCCGATCAACAGTCTGGTGCTTGCTACAAGGTTGGAGCAGGCGGAACAAACTTCTACGATCCAGAATATTCGGCTGGAGGGTGCATGGACCTGTCTTCGAATGATTTCCAATTAAAATTGACAATGTCTCTGGATTCCACGACCAACGACGTCACTATGACGCTTGAATCGAAGTATGTGGGGGCACAGTCATCTGTAAACGTCTACGTTTATGGCGCGGTAACAGAGAAGATTGGGGCTGACTCATACGACAATGGCGTCAAACCACATCACAACTGGAGGTCCTGGCTTCTCGATAGTACAAGTTCAGGTTTCCAGCAACTCACTCTTGACAAGAATGTCGCAGTCGAGCACACATGGGTCAAATCTGTCAACCTAGTCAGATCATCATCAGGATATTCCCAATGGGAAAATTTCTGGCCAGTATTCGCTTTGATGGACGGCCCCCACACGACATACAACCAGGTATATGCTGCAATCGACCCAGATATGGGACCACTCGTCGATTTAGGCGTATCAAACTTCGAAGCAGATATCGATGGGGGCTATCCAGGGCTCATACCAGGGGATTCAGTATCTCTGTCTGCAACAGTTGAGAACAATGGTGCTGAAGACCACCCGGATGGGGCTGAACTGGTAATATCGTACATGGACGGACTAGATCATGTAGAGATAGAACGCCATGATTTGCCATCCATGTACCCCGGTCAAACCATAACATTCCAGTCTACATTCGACTCATCAGTACTATCCTCAGTAGCATCAGGAGCAGCCTCTCTCCGGGCAGCTCTCGAAGGCAGCGATTCAGACAGGGTCGATTTCAATGACAAGAATGAGATTTTCGTTCCATATGATATGCCGCCCATAGCAACCAGGCCAACGACAGTCGATGGCTCCGAAATATACCGCGGCGCTTCCCTAGATTTTGAACTATCAGCAATTGCAAATGATGCAGTGGACGACATCACCACCATGACTGCTGAATTTGAGTACAGTCGTTCCGGACAAAATGATTGGTCATCTGATTGGACAGATTGGGTTGGCCAGATGGGCGCCGGAGGCAATCTCAAACTGATCCATTCTCTTCTTACGCCACTCGATGCTCCAACAGGAGACTATGATACGAGGGTCAAATGGACTGATGCACGAGGCCAATCAAGCGAGTGGCTGTCAACCGATTCTGCATTTGTACTGAGGAACGCTATTCCCCAGGTGATATCCCCCATGGATCCCCTTCATGCTGGCATGCCCGCCGTGAAGGTGGAGACGCAGGAGACCATCTCGTTGGAAGGGCTAGTATGGGACGCCGAGACGCCCATCTCGAACTTGCAAATCGATAGTAACGCACCACAGTTCAGAAGTTGGAACCCTGATGCTGGATCGGTAACTGTAGAATTTGACCGGATAATATACGACTCCACCGGCTCGCCAATTCCGCAGGGCCTGTTCATCACAATAAGCGATGGAGAGGACTCCAATACCGGCACACTACTGTTCAATGTAATCGAGAATGGGGCGCCAAGATGGTCATCAATATCGCCACAATCGTTCGATGAAGGCGAATCTGCAAGCCTAATCCTCACTCCTTTTCTTTCGGATACCAATGACGAAGGTGCGCCCTCAAACCCATCTTTACTGAATCTCAATCTGGAGAGCGTCGAACCACAGGAGTTCTTCGATGCGATCATTGTAGGGCATACCCTCTCTGTGAGTGCTGTGGACGAGGATTTCGTAGGGATAGCCACAGTAACGGTCAGTGCATCTGATGGAGATCAAACAACCGAGACCGCAGTCACTTTTGTCATAAACAACATCAATGACGCCCCAAGGATAGATGCTAGCGGAATCGAGAG
>DAYJ01000053.1 GCA_002506875.1 Euryarchaeota archaeon UBA40
GAATTCTGATTACATTCTCTCAGGTGCTTCGATGCCTAGCAAAGAAAGCCCGATTTTTAGAGACCTAGCCGTAGCATCACACAATCGTAGTCGACCATTGCGAACCTCTGGGTCCTCAGCAATTAGTACTGGGCAGTTCTCATAGAATGAGGTGAAAGCAGAAGATAGTGAAAGTAAGTGGGTGCACAGACGATTAGGCATTAAATCACGAGCAGATGATTCGAATGAATCTCTATAGGACAATAGGCTACGAGCCAATCTAGCCTCATAATGATCATTAATATTAATTGGATAATCTAACCAATCTGAATCATTTGCCTTTGTGAAAATAGAGCATATACGAGCATGGGCATACTGAAGATATGGGGACGTATCACCCTCAAAAGAAAGCATCTTTGACCAATCAAAGACGTAGTCGCGCGTCCGGTCATTACTAAGATCAGCGAACTTCACTGCTCCGATACCAACAGCACGTGCAATTTTCCTCTTCTCACCATCTTCTAGTCCTGGATTCTTTTCATCTACGACTGCAGTTGCCCTCGAGATAGACTCTTCAAGCAAATCTACGAGTTTCACTGCAGATCCCGAACGGGACTTCAGAACTTTACCATCGGAGCCAAGGACAGAACCGAAGTTCACATGCTCTGAACGGTGCTCTTCGCCTAATAGATCAGCCATGCGGCATACTTCGAAAACCATTTCGAAATGTCGAGACTGGGGAGTTCCCACGACATATAGTAAATCATCAGCATTGAGGCGCTCTGTACGATCTATGATGCATGCAATATCAGTGGTAGCATAGTTGTAGCCTCCATCGCCCTTTCGGATAATCAAGGGCAGGGGCTCACCTTCACGGTTAAGGTGGCCACCAGGGAAAACAACATCAGCACCACCACTCTCCTCGAGAAGGCCCGCATCCGAAAGACGAGATACAACTGATGAGAGGAGTGGATGATAGGCCGATTCCCCCATTAGATCCCCATCTACAAGAAGGACATCTAACAACCGATATACTTCGTTGAAGTAACGAGTGGACTCGTTCACCAATACTTTCCAAAGGTGCAAGGTTTCCTCATCACCGCTCTGAAGCAGTACCACTCGTGCACGGGAACGGGCAGCGAAATCAGAGTCATCATCGAACTTCCCACGAGCGGCCTTGTAGAAACTATCGAGGTCTCCTACACCAAGCTCATCTCCCGCTTCGGCCTCTCCAAGATCGAGAAGATGTTCAATCAGCATACCAAAGGGTGTACCCCAGTCACCAATATGGTTCTCGCGAATCACGGTATGTCCCTGATAGGTCAAAATACGTGCTAGTGCGTCCCCTATTACCGTTGACCGAAGATGCCCTACATGCATTTCTTTCGCAACGTTTGGAGATGAGTAATCGATTGCAACAGTTCGGGGTATCTCTGACTTTATGACTCCAAGACGCGGATCTGAGGCCACTTCTGTTACGCGCTTGGAAAGCCAACTATTTGTTGCCTTGATGTTGACGAAACCATTCATCGATGTAACTTGGGCAACTCCCTCAAGATGGGGAGTTATCGCAGTGCAGATATTTTCAGCAATATCTACTGGTGATTTACGCAGAACTCGGGCGAGAGAATGGCAAGCCATAGCCAAATCCCCGTGATCAGAGACAGTAGAAGGGCCGAGAAGAGAGAGCCAATCATACTCTTCGATTCCGAAAGTGGACATACCCTTCCTGATGCCAGGGATTGTGGCTTCAATTAGGACATCCATTCAATCAACTCCATGCATATCGGAGGATCGCCCCCATCCCTCCGAAGGCATCCAGTAATGTCTGTCCTTCCTCGCTATCGCCTGAAATAATGGATACTTTGGCTGAAGTGTGAGCCGCAAGCGCTGTGAGTTCATCCACAAGGGTCTCAGTTGCATCATCATCGAGACGGACACGATCTGACGACGCACCACAGGACGCACAGTCAGGAAGAGGGCTTCCCTTGTCATCTGTTCTCTTCCATTCATGCTTGCAGAGTTGACATCTATAGGCCGAACGTACCTTTCTCAATCCTTCGCTGAGGAGTAGATTATCAACAGCGCCGGCATCCAAAGCCTGACGAATCAAAATCTCCCCATAAGTCGCCTTTGGATGTGCCTGATTGAGCTCTTGTAGGAAGCGATCAACTATCCCACGCTCCTCATCGAGAGCAATACGATCCATCAGAGAGCCAGCGCGCTGAACAAGTTCTCTTAGTCCGGACTCGTTAGAGTAACCTACATCGAAGAAAGGCTCGCGTATCTTCTTCGCAACCTCATGATGGAAATAGCCATGCTTCACAACATAGTCCTTAGTTGCCCCAGGTCCACCGATGATAATGCCCTGTATATTTTCCAAATGCTGCAACCAATAATCACAAGCAAGTTCGGTGGATTTCTTGAAAAACTTGTGTGCTGCCTCTTCAATGAGCCTCTCGAACCTCTGAGCAGATTGACCCCCCTGCCGGTGCTTCCCCATAATATTCGACTGCATTTCCTCTTGGCAGTGAATTCGACTACCTGTTGCGATTCCATATGCACATTCACCTCTATCAATAACGAACAGGCCATATGAGGTGCGATCGATTAGCATCTCCTGAAGTTGAGTGAGTTCAAAAGTCGAATCGCAGCGATAACGGAATGACTGTATTGAATCCGGAGGATCATCCACGACGATATTCATCAAACGTGTCTTGTTGTTACCTACGATAACGTGGCCCACAAATAGAGCAAGACCGAAGTTACCGGGCGTAGGATAACGATTCAATGTCGATATCGCTGATTCAATCGCATCGGTCACATGCTTCTTGGTCGATTTCGACTTAATGTTCTGCGCCTGCCCAAGCTCTTGAGATAACTGTCCGCGAACATCAGATATCTGTCGATCGGGAGGCACGATCACAGATACGAGTTCCGTCCCCATTCCCCGCATGCCCTCAAGTTCCTGTAAGGCATTCTTCAGGCGGAGGCGTCGCTGCTGCATCTCCAAATCATCGGACATCCTGCTGCACCTCCATCGTGAGGGCCCGAAGCCCGCATTTGAACCCTGTTCACCGAATCAGGGCTGAAAGTAGGCAACGGATTGATGAGCCGCTTCCATCGGTCAATGTAAGATGGCAGTCCGTGTCGCCGCCTTGGGAGGGAGCCTTCTGCGACCTGAAGTCGAGGACCGCCAAGCATGGCTACGCAGTCTTTCAGAAGCTGTCAGGGACATAACAACACGCGGGATTAGGCTCGTCCTTGTCGTAGGTGGAGGAGCTCCCGCTCGCGAGGGTATTCAGTTAGCCAAGCCATTAATTGGCGAAGATGTCGCAGCATTGGACCGCATCGGTATCGCCGCAACTCGACTCAACGCTAGAATCGTCTCTGAGGCGATTAGTTGCGCCGGAATTGAGGTCCCGAACACAATCCCCGAATCTATTGAAAACGCATTATTACTCGCCGCAAAAAACACAGTGGTAATCATGGGTGGAACAGTTCCAGGACATACCACCGATAATGTGGCAATCACGATGGCCTGTGCTCTAGAAGCCGATCGATGCCTAATTGCCACAAATGTGAGCCACGTCCACAGTTCAGATCCACGAAATAATCCAGAAGCTGTTCGATTTGAAGAGATGACACATGACGAATTACGAGAAATTGTGGGGCCTCCAATTCATCATTCTGCGGGTGGTAGCGGAGTCATTGATCCAATCGGAGCTGACCGTGCGAGGAAAGCAGGACTACCCCTGGCCGTCCTCGATGGAAGACACATGGAACGGCTCCATGCTTGCCTCTGCGGGGAAGCGTTTGAAGGCACGAATATCGAGGGATGAGACATGGCGAAGGGGTCTAAGATTGCAGAGAGGATTCGTTCCAATGTTGATCGCGTCCGAAAGCAAGCTAAGACTGATCTGAAATCTGTGCCACCTCATCGGCATTGTGTAGTTTGTCGTGCAGTTATTCGTGTCGACTCGGACCCCCCCATCTGTAGCAATTCGAACTGTGAAGCAAAACACAGCAAGAACGAGAGGTCTCGAAAGCAACTCTCTATCCTGATGTATATATTCCCTGCAATCGCTGTACTCCTAGTCATTCTGAATGTCACAGGAGGCGGAGCAGTATGACCTCCATCGTTATGCGAATTCTGTCTCTATTTCCGATGATTGTTGCAATTATCTGTGGCATCTTACTACTTGCTAGTTTGATTGGTATTGATGCACCGGAACAAAGTGAGCAAGTACCATTGATTCCTTGTGGCGTACCTGGTTTCCAATCCTGCCCAGTCGGCATGACATCAGATAATCTTACAATTCCCCCAGGATTTTTACTCCTAGACATCGATGCAACAATCGAATGGGAACGCCCAGACGTATCTTGGATAGGCCTCGTAGATGCATCAGCAGCAGATACATGTCCACCAGATGACAATGGCCTCACAGATTGTGAGGCAAGTGAATTTGATTTTCTCGCAGGCGGTAACGGTACAGATGGAATGTTCGAGTATTCCTTCGCTCCAGGAGACACTCGTTTCGTTACGGGAGGTAATCCGGGTAGCGCTGATCTATCATCCCAAATGGTAACTATCAATATCGAATGTTCGTTAACTTGGTGGGTTGAAGCTTTACTTTTCCTTGCAGGAGCAGGACTCCTCGGAAGCGCATTCGACATGAACTTCCCACTTGTAAGTAGCCTCATCGGTCGCTTCGGCAAGAAAGAATGAGTCAGAATAACTCGCCAACGCGTTGAAGAACCGGGGGTTAATCCCAGTATCATGGATGTAGTCCAATGTGAAGGATGTGGACGCACGATTGATGTCAGTGCTCTACGTTCAAGTTACGGTGGATTCGATGTATACTGCACCATCTGCGGCCATACCGGCCATATCAACCCCTGATTACTCAGGCCGATTCTTACGGTGCCATCCGTCAGGTAATTCAAGGGGATCGTCTATGTTATCTGCACCAATTTTTTCGATAAGAATCGCCTTCAGTGCCTCAAGCCCCCAACCCTCAGTCGCACTAATCGCGATATGACCTGAATCAGGATTTACAGAATCGTCCTCAGTGAGTCCGAGAAGATCCATCTTGCCGTCAACAACAAGCACTGGTGTGTCACCTAGCATGTTTGTTACCTCCGACAAGAGATTCTCTTGAGTATGCATCGGGTTCCCTCCACTCTCAGAGGGGTCCATCAGATAGACGGCGATTGATCCTACATTCTCGAGTGCAGCGATAGCCTGCATCTCGATATCATTCCGTTCTACCATCGGTCGATCAAGAAGACCGGGTGTATCCACCATCTGATAGATCCGACGACGATGTTCAAAGTGACCTACATGGAGACGTTTCGTAGTAAATGGATATGCATTCACCTCAGGCTCACCAGAAGAGAGCGCCGAGATTAGAGCAGATTTACCCACATTCGGCGCACCAGCAACGACAATGCAAGGATCCAAAGGATCGATTGTTGGGAACCTACGCATGATGTTTCTAGCATCATTTAGCCATGCAAGTTGTGGGCCAATCTGATCGAGAATTGAAGCACAACGGCCGTAGACGTGACGTCTACGATCGTGAAATTCCTCGATACTACGATGTTTTGCCATCCTAGATTGACCCTCTCTAGACATCCGATTGATCTGATTCGCTGCCCATTGGACACCTCCTAGATTCTGCTTGAATGGGTCGCGACCAACAGCTGCATCGATGAGCGCAGCATCAAAAGGGCTTAGCTGATCGAGGCTAGGCCATCTGGATACCCATTTCTTTAACGTCGTCTCAAGCACATCACAAGAAGATTGGATCATCGCTAGCATCTGCTTACGAACTCGGTGATACTTGTCGGGATCATCTACTAGATTCGCTTTCTTTGAAGCAGCGGAGAAGGCCTTGTCCATGAGCTCATCGGGCTGTAGAACTGTTGGAATACGCCTCCATTGGACTGCAGGCATTCCGATTCCTCCGGCCTTCCGTGAGGCTAGGTATTCTTGAAGGCAGGGCATCGGAAGAGCCTACAATCGCTGATGCGACGGTTCATAGCCAACTCCCGAAGTCGCAAGCCATGACTCCTGACTACCCCGACTGGGCGATGGTAGAACTTGACAAAATGGGCATTACAGATGTGTCCGATTTTCAAGATATACTCTACGGCCCAATCGCCGATAGGAAGGCCGGTTTACGCAGAGATGACCTTGTCGAAATACTACTTGATGCTCGTTCCATCAACTTGCTCGAAATTGACCCTTGGATTAGAGGTAGGTTAATTTCATCACACAAATCATCTCTAGAAATCATAGATTCAGAAGGTCGATTTCGTGCCTTAGCCCGCGAAGTTATTGTTGAGATTCGCCTCATCACACATACTCGTCCACCATACATCGACGATGAAGAATTGATGACTTTCGAGCGTTCCGAAGCACGGCGCCGCAATGAAATCCAAGAACAAGTTGAGAAGCGCGCTTCAAACAGCCATGAGAACCACCAGTGGGGATGAGAATGGACCTCCACGAGAAGCGCTGCATACCTTGCGAAGGCGGGATTCCACCATTGACACATGAGGAGATTGAACCGCTATATGCCAATTTAGATGAAGCATGGGAAGTCATCGATGCACACCATCTCAAACGTACTTGGTCCTTCGAGGACTTTGCAACAGCACTCGAATTTTTGAATTCGGCTGGACGCATATGCGAGGAGGAATTCCATCATGCTGACTTCGAATTGAGTTGGGGGCGCGTCCAAGCAGTGATTTACACTCACAAAATAGATGGCTTGACTGAATCAGATTTCATACTTGCATCCAAAATCGATCTTTTGGATAGGTAATCGTATGAGTGATGTTCAGAGTAACTTAACCTCCAGAAGGACCGTCTATGAATATCTAGACCAGGTTGTAGATGACACGATACTCGATAAGGCGTTTATTGCTGCGAATAATGCGCCATCGCATAAACAAACGAATCCTTGGAGATTCTATTTACTCGGAAGAGAAACGAGAACAAATTTACTCCCAGATGTAATCGAACTCGCAAGACAGAAAGCAAAATCAAACGGGATTGAAGATTTCGAAAAGGCTGAGAAGAGGGCGGTTTCAAAAATAATGGATCCACCTGTGCTTGTGGCAATTACCTCCAAGGTGAATTCAGTTGACTCTTTTCGCGAGAATGAAGATTATGCTGCGACTGTATGTGCATTACACAATGCAATTCTATCATTGTGGGATTCAGGTGTTGGATCACAATGGAGTACAGGGGCAATAACAAGACACGAAAACACATACACAGCCATAGGAATCTCGGATGATAAAGAAAGAATTATTGGATTTTTGAAGGCAGGATACCCCCAGAAAAAGGATCTTCGAAGTAAGAATAAGAAAGAACTTTCAGAAATTCGATTCTATCTGCCCTAATCGATTACAACAATAGATATTGATAGAAACAAAGGAGATGATTTGAGATGAGCGAAAATGTTCGATTAGCCGTTTACCCCAGAAAAGGTGGCCCTGAGAGTATAACAGTGGTTGAAGCAGAGCTCGGAAAATTAGCACCAAATCAAATTCGAATCGATGTCCACTATGCTGGGATTAATTTCGCGGACTTAATGATGAGAATGGGGCTGTATGGAGCAGCTCCTCCTTTTCCATTCACTCCAGGTTATGAGGTGAGTGGAACAATAATCGAGATTGGTAAAGATGTGCGCAATCGTTCTGTTGGAGATCGTGTAGTAGCGATGACGCGGTTTGGAGGGTACTCTACAATAATCGATGTATTTCCAGATCAGTCCTTCATTCTAGGTCCGAAAATAGATCTTGATGCTGCTGCTGCAATGCCAGTGACATATACTACCGCTTACCATATGTTGGTACATCTTGGAAATATCAGAGAAGGAGATACAGTACTTATCCATCACGCCGCAGGGGGTGTCGGAACAGCTGCTGCCCAAATCGCTGCAGCTAAGGGTGCATCGTTAATCATTGGAACATCATCTGCTCCGAAGAAGGAATTTGTCGAATCGATGGGGATGCATCACGTTACCCGAGGGGAGGATTTCATTGAACAATGCAAGGCACTCACTGATGGACGTGGAGTGGATCATGCGCTAGACCCGGTAGGAGGAAGACATTTGCTCAAATCTTACAGGGCTCTTGCAAAGGGGGGTAAGTTGTACGCCTTTGGAGGTTCATCCGCTGTGCCATGGAAACGACCTAATCTCTTTGCTGCACTTTGGATGTGGTGGAGGCTTCCTCGATTCGACCCCCTACGAATGATGAACTCAAATAAGGCTGTATTCGGAATACACCTAGGCACTTGGGAAAAGGAAGACATCCTGCAAGAACAGGTAAAGGAACTCATTTCAATGCACAAAGAGGGGGTAATCAATCCAGTAGTTGACAGTATATTCCAACTATCAGATGTGGCCAAAGCCCATACATACATGCACGATCGGAAAAATCGAGGTAAGATTCTGCTCGATTGCAGAGATTGATTCGCATCTATAGAGGTGATTAGATGGAAAAAGAAGAACCGACATCCGCTTTAGATCAACGTCGTAAAATTGCACTTGGTATCGGGATTGCCTTGCTGCTTCTATTCAGTGGTCCTAGATTAGATTCAGATTTAGGAAACGAGTGGATAGTCGGCGAGGATAGAGCCCTAATTATTGCTCACAGAGGTGGTGCAGATATATTCCCAGAGAATACAATGGTTGCATTCGAAGGTGCGGCAATTATCGGAGTTGATATGATTGAAATGGACTTCCAATTGACATCTGATAATCGCCTAATAACCATGCATGACGACACCGTAGACCGCACTACTAATGGTACAGGACCAGTTATCGATATGACATTGGAAGAAATCTTAGCCCTCGATGCATCTGCAAAATTCTCAAATTTAACAGGCGAAAATCCTTGGAACGGGAGTCATCTTCCACCTGCTACAATTGAAGAGGTTCTAGATCGGTTCATTGATTCCCCCCATCGTCTAAGTCTAGAGATCAAAAATGAAGGAGAAGCCGGCGAGATCTCTGCAGAGATTATTTCTCAAGAAATCAAAAATCGTAGTATGCAGAGCAGGATAGAAGTTGGATCATTTCACATTGATTCAATACAAGCATTTAGAGAAATAAGTGGAGGAGAAATTGCAACATCAGGTGTTGAATCTGAAATTAGAAAATGTATCCTAATTCCAATGTTGCAACTTGATCGATGGTGGTTGGACCCAGGGCCAGCATCTGTTCTCCAGATACCTACTGAAGGAGCTGGCTTCAATCTTGCAACAAAGGGTGTCGTGAATCGTGCACATCAGCATGGTCAAGCTGTTCAATACTGGACAATTAATGACAAGGAAATGATGGAACACCTGATCGATATTGGTGCTGACGGCATTATGACCGATAACCCGATTCTTCTACGACAAACGATATCCGATGCAGGATATGATCTTCCTGAACCATGGACGTGAATCACAAACGGATTGGACGTGTTGCACCGCAAGCCTGGCACTTCATCAGAGTTGTACGATCCTCCTTGACGAAGTGTGTATCTGGCGCATTACATTGATTGCAGAGAATGAAGGCTTTCACATAATTCACAATTCGACCACGGATTCTCTTGGGAGGAATCCTCCCCTTGAACATCACACGGTTGGATTCCTTAGTGCCGCTCGTACCAAGTTCACCAAGCAAGTATTGGTAAACGTGGTTAGCATCACGGTCCATCTTTGAGATAAGTTCCGAAAAATTGCGGATAATGGTCTGATTTCCTTCAATCATAATGTCCGGCTCTGGAAGTGTCCAGCGAGCACGCTCACTGATATCGGTAGGAATCTTGTCCCGTGCCCGATCGAGCAAGGACTCATATTCAAAATCCGCCATACCCATTGGACTCGACTGCCCCATTTCAACCCCACCGCCGTTTCATTGATGCACCATGTCCAGCAGTGTACCTCCATGACAGCCCCTATCGAAGTCCTCTTCACGAAACTTCACAGTGAAGCACAAGCACCTCAGCGAGGCAGTGCTCTTGCTGCAGGTTGGGACCTGCGTTCGATTGAAGAGCATACAGTACACAAAGGGAAAACCACACGAATCCCTACCGGATTAGCTGTTGCGATTCCTGCTGGATTCGAGGGGCAGGTACGCGCACGTTCCTCCCTTGGAGCAAAGGGGATGATTCTCCCAAATGGAGTCGGTACAATTGACGCGGACTATAGGGGTGAGATTCAGGTCCTCGCAACATGGATTGGAGAAGGTGACTCATTCACAGTCACAGCCGGAGAAAGAATTGCCCAACTCGTCGTCGCTCCGATACCATCCGTAGAATTCATTGAAGTCAAACCTGATGAATTGGGGGACACAAAACGGGGCACGGGCGGATTCGGAAGCACTGGACGATACTGATTCAGATGCCCTCTCCATCCGGTGGATTGAAATCGGGGGGATGGAACCAATCATCGATTCAAATGGCACTAAGCGTTGAGGAACTCAGAAGTAAAGCCGCAGAATTGCGGGCTAAAGGACTCAATACCCAACAGATTGCAGACGAACTATCTGTTTCTCAGACCACAGTCCAATGGTTATCCAGTGAGGGTGTCGAATCACCTCCTGATGACGTCCGAATCGGTTGGAGGACCATTGGCGCCCGTGCTACGAGAATCGAAGCCATCGGCCTTATCCTCGCAGATATCATCGATGAGGAACTTGCTGGCAAAGTCGATACCATCGTTGGAATCAGCCTGAACGGTATCGCATTCGCTCAATCTCTCGCTGGCCACATCGATGCTGACTTCGCAATTTATCGATCCGTCGATGAAGACGGTTCAGGACATCTTTCAAACAAGTATGGCAATGTCGCCGGCCGTGACGTTGTTGTTATCGATGATGTCCTATCCACTGGATCCACAATGCGGCGCACAATTGAGGCCCTCCGTTCCGAGGGAGCCAATGTATGCCTCTGTATGGTGCTAGTTAACAAGACTGAGCGTAACGAAATCGAAGGCGTGCCACTCCGCGGGCTCATTCGCGCCGTCAACGTCTGAGGTTTGGAGATGCACTGGGCAGACAGTGTCGCGCAAAACCTTGCGCGACGAGGAAATTCCCACACAATCGCAGCGGGAATTACACCGTCAGGCATATTCCATATCGGGCATATCCGAGAGGTCGTTACCTGTGACATAATTGTTCGAGCCTGTAATGATGCTGGAATGGATGCTCGTCTACTGTTCATCGTTGATTCAATTGACCCACTAAGAAAGGTGTATCCATTCCTCCATTCTGACTATGAAGAGTACATCGGACACCCACTCTACAAGATTCCGCCTCCAGATTCAGAAGGGCGGCCGGACCTTGGAGCAGAGCATAACTATGCAGCACACTTCCTCAATCCATTCATTGAGGCCCTCCGAGAATTAGGTGTAAATCCTGAACTTTCATGGAACCACGAAGCCTACGAATCTGGAAAATTCGAAGATGCTGCCCGAATCTTTCTCAATCGACGAAAGGATGTTGCCAAAATACTCACCGAGATCTCTGGCCGCCCAATTGCAGAAGGATGGTACCCATACACGCCAATAGGTCACGACGGTAGCATGGATGGTTTGACAGTTACAGGTTGGGAAGACCCCTATGTCCTATGGATTGATGAGGAAGGGAACGAGGGGAAATCTCACATTGGAACTGCTGAAGGAAAATTACCTTGGCGTATGGACTGGCCAGCGAAGTGGGCGGTCCATGGTGTCACATGCGAGCCCTTCGGAAAGGATCACGCTGCATCCGGAGGGAGTTACTCGACCGGACGGCAACTAGTCGATCTTCTTGGAGCACAGCCTCCTATACCTGTCCCTTACGAGTGGATTCAACTCAAGGGCATGGGCCCGATGTCAAGTTCAACAAACGTAATCGTTGGGCCCTTGGAGGCACTGGAAATTGTCCCGCCAGAGATTCTGCGATTTCTCATCTCATCTAACAAGCCAAAACGACATATCGAATTTGACACAGGTACGGAACTCATCAAGAAAGCAGAATTGTACGACCATTATTGCAGAATATACGCCAACCAAAATGAAGAAAAAAATGATGACGATTCTGCAAGAAAAGTAAAGCTGAAAGAAGAACAACGGGGTGCTATCCGTTTCGCTCAAGTTATACCTCGGGAGATACCGAGGATTACTTCACACAAAGCCTCCTTCAGCCACCTCTCAATGCTAGCACAAATTCGTTCTGATGACGAATCAGTTTGGGAATCTATGAGGACATCCGGCATGTTAGATGGAGAACCCTCTGAAAGCCTAGTTGATAGGCTCCGTAGAATGCGAAACTGGATTGCATCTGAGCACTTCCCAGATGCTAACAGGTTGGTAATTCAAACCTCAGTTACTTCTGATGCAAGGGATGCTTTGCTTATTCCAGATGATATTTCCCAGAATGATATTACACGCAGTTATTTGGCGACACTAGTTGAGACCTACCGGTCATGTGAATGGAAAGATGAAACAATCCAAAACGCGATTTGCGATAATGCTCGAGACCATGATATCGGGCTACGAGAAGCATTCGTGACACTATACAATATCCATCTTGGTAAGGGCTACGGCCCAAAACTTGCATCACTTATCGCTGAGATTCCAAGAGAGGACGCTATCGCCCCCCTGGTGGATGCACTTTCCATTCTGGATGGGGCCTGAAGTCCGACTAGAATCGGCATTCTTCATATGTGGAGCATTCATACCCTCGCCAATGCCTGTTCACTGTCCAACTTGTGAGGGCCCTGTTGAGGCCACTTCCAAGTTCTGTCTAAAGTGTGGACATGACCTCCTTGTGATTGGACCAATTACTTCCACGGGGCATGATGTAAGGCAATTGAAAGAATTGATCAGAGGACGTTCGGACCTTGCGATGGCGGATAAGTTCGATCTTATCGCGAAAATTGAGGATGGTGCCAACCCTATCGAACTCGGTCTAGCCGCTGCAAGCGAAGAAGACGCTGCAATGGCTCTTGCAACTGAATCTGTATCCACGACCACTGAATCCACTGAATCAACAATGGATGCAATGTCCTCTGCAGTCACATCCGCACTCGGTGGAGGCATTCAGAGGAATCCTGCAGCCGCTGCTGCTGCAGCTGCCATATCCCATGACACGAATGCATGGGCTCTAATCTCCGCAGGCAAGGTTGATCTCAACGAACCTGTCTATCTGCAGGCGATGGAGTTGGGCATGGAAGCCAGCCACCACATCCACGATATCGCCGCAGGTGGCGTAGAAGCTCTCTCCAGTGAAGACCTGAAGGCAATCCCGGTACTCAAGCCGCCGAAGAAATCCTTCTGTCCAAAATGTGGATCAGATATTCACGCTCACACTATGCTCCAATGGAGGAAGTGGAGAGACCATTCTGGAGAAGTCGTCCAATTACAGACTCAAGCAGGTATGGAAACTGCAATCATACAGACGGCTTCCCATTTCATCACGTCCATCCAAGCGCTTGAAACTCAGGTCGGGGAGTTACAAGCAGCCCTCGACGCTGCAGATCCGGATGCAGTAAAGGAAGCGATGGCCGAGGAATTCAACGATGAGATGCGCGCTGAAATGTCTGCAGAACTTGAAGCGGCACTCCGCGAGCAGATAGAAGAGGAAGTTCGTGCAGAATTTGCAACATCGCGGACGATCTCCAGCCGTGCAGGAGCAGTTAGTCGACCCCGAGGTACTTCTTTCAAACCAAAAACAATGAAAGAATCCAAACCTGCTCCGAAACCCAAGCCAAAGAAGGAAGAGAAGAAAGACGAGAAGACGGATGAAGAAGGCGAATCAAAATCCGATGAAAAACCAGAGGAGAAGCCGAAGCCTGAGAAGAAGTCGGCTGCAGCCATGATGTTTGGTGGCGCCCGCAATAAGGTGAAATTTGAAGGTGAAGAGGGCGATAAAGCACAGTGGTTCCTTGACAATGGACTCCACACGATATACGACCCTCATGGGACCGGCAAGGAACTCAAACCGCGCACAATCCTCTCACGCTCCTCAGATGGGAATGTTCGTGTGCAAGATGTGGTCCGTATTTACGCCGATCAAGGCGTGGATGGCCTATCTGAACTCGCATGGACAAGTCCCTTGACACAATACATCATCGAAGCTTTCGATTCTTGTTAATCTGATGAGAAGTTCTATTCGCTCAGAGCCTAGGACATGACTATGCCAGACGTGGGTCCACTTGCCTCATACTATTGGAGAACAATATCTGGAACCGATTTTAGTATTGGTTGGACAATGGGGCTGACCCATGTCATTTCACTTCTAGGCGTAATCACATCCCTTGCTTTGCTCTTTCTAGCCATGCTAATCATTCGAGCACGTCCTAAGGCGGCAGAAAACCGATTCATGTGTGTCCTCCTCCTTGCTGAGTCATGGCGAGTACTAGCCCAATGGTACAACCTTATTCCACTAGGCCCTGAGGCAATCCCATTTATTCAATACTATCGAGTAGGATGGTATTTCTGTGGTATTCTATGCATCTTCCTGTATATTTCCACCGTCGCTTTCTATCCGACAAAAAGAACGGGATTCATGTCGAAGGATGCGATTAAGAACAAACTCTGGTGGTTTCTCCCCCTTATTAGTGCAGTCATTCTAGGCCTACTAGTTGCTTCAAACGGGGGCCTGCAAGGAACCATTGGAGGTACGATGCTTGTGGATTGTAGTACTCCCATGGACTTCGATGCCGAGGGGAACGCTCCCGCTGTTCTGACATACTCTCCGGGGATGGAAGAGACAACCGGGACCTGTAATGTTGACCTTTCACCTTACGTCTACTTCGTACCTGAGGCAGGTTCGGGTCTAAGCACCCTTCTCCTCATCCTCCCGGTATTCTCTGCGACGATCGCTATGTTCCTGATGCGTGGTGCATGGAAGCGTCTCCGAGATGAAGAAGGTCGTGAAAATGAGGCAAATGAAGCGAGATCTCTGTACATCGGATTCACAGGGAAAGTGACAATCAAAGGGATGGCTGTAATCTCGATTATTGCAACCACCGTAATGTTTGGTCGATTCAATCTTGCAGACATGAGTTCAATCGAAAACACTGAACAACTTGTAATCTATCTCTATTGTCTATACGCCTTCCTGTTTAGTATTCTACTGACAGGGATGTTTGAAGGATTCATGTTCACATATGCTATCCTCAAGAATGATATTCTCGGAATCGATGAGAAACTCAGAAAGGCGTTCAGTGCCGCAATCTTTGCTGGTATCGGAGGCATTTCACTTCTACTTGCTACCGAGATGATGGAGGGATTGATCCCCGGAGGAGGGCTGGTGGGCGGCGTCATCATTGGTGCCCCGCTGGTGGTGCTTCGAAAACCAATCTTCGTCGCAATAAACAACTTCTCATCGATGCTAATGCCGGAGGCTTTCACAAAGACCGAACTATCCTACATAGAGGCATATGAGATTGCTATGGAAGATCGCATTATCACCGATGAGGAGCGAAAATTCCTGAAACTACAGGCGAAGACGCTAGGCCTTGATGATGAACGAGTAAAATACATCGAGAGTTGGTATGACGAGAACCTCGAAGAGGAAGAGTGATGATACACTCAGGTACCAATTAGGCGCCTCGGTTCAGGCATTCCTTCTTTCGCTACCCCGATTGCTTCGACTTCCATCCTTGCACCGCTGAGTGTGGTGACGAATGGAATGTTGAGTTCGACCGCGAGACGCCGCATCATGTTACCATCGAGGATTGCTCCGCCTGACTTCGATGGAGTATTGAGGATTAGTTGGATATCACCCTGTCTCATGAGATCCAATGCATCCGGACTCTTCCTCTCAGCGATACGATACGCAGTATTGACTTCAAGGCCGCCTTGGTCACGAAGAACCTGGGCAGTCCCCGGAGTAGCATGGAGCGTGAAACCCATCTCCTGCAAACGAGTAGCGTGAGTAATTACGTTCTCCTTATCCGAATCACGAACGGTGATGTACACTCCTCCTGATGTTGGAACTGGGACTTCGGTGGCCATCCTAGCCTTGAGGTAGGCTGCCGCTGCAACCTCATGCGACCCCATCACCTCACCAGTGGACTTCATCTCTGGCCCTGGAGCCGGATCAAGGCCCCGGAGCTTGATGAACGGGAATACAGGAGCCTTAACACAAACGAGGTTAGTTTCCAAACGAGGGATTTCAACCTCAGATAACTTTGCACCTAGAGCCAGAAGTGCGGCTATGCGTGCGAGAGGGACGCCAGTCGACTTAGCGACAAACGGGAAGGTACGGCTTCCACGTGGATTGACTTCGAGAACATAGAGCACCTCGTCCTTAATGGCGAACTGGATATTGAAGCAACCACGAATCCCAAGGCCAACTCCAATTGTCTCAGTCCACTCCTTTACCTGCTTGAGGATATCCTCAGATACATTCTGCGTAGGGATGAAGCAAGTGGAATCACCAGAATGAATCCCTGCTTCCTCAAGATGCTCCATCACAGCACCGATGAGGACTGATTCGCCATCGCAGACAGAATCTACATCGAGTTCCATGGCCCCACCAAGATATTGGTCAACTAGCAACGGCTTATCGGGAGTAATATACGCCTCAGACATGTAAGCGTCGAGTTGATTATCATCGGACAGAATCTCCATACCACGACCACCTAGGACGTAAGAAGGGCGAATCAACACAGGATAGCCAATCTCTACAACTGCATTACGGACTTCTTGGGAGGTAGCCCCAGTGAGTCCTACTGGCATCCTCAATCCGTGCTTTTTCGCGAACTTCTCAAACCTCTCGCGATCACTCGCTTCATCAACCGCATCTGGAGATGTCCCGATGAGCTGAGTAGAAATCCCCATTGTGCGTAAATGCGAGAGGCGTTCGTGCATAGGTAGGGCGAGGTTGATTGCAGTCTGGCCTCCAAACTGTAGAAGGAGACCATCGGCATTCTCACGCAGAAGTACTTCTACGACGCATTCAAGATTCAAAGGATCGAAGTAAAGGCGATCTGAAGTATCGAAATCTGTCGATACCGTCTCAGGATTATTATTGATTAAAATCGCTTCATGTCCTTCATCACGGATTGCTTGAACTGCGTGTACACATCCATAATCGAACTCAATCCCCTGACCAATACGGATTGGACCTGACCCGATTACCACATGACGAGAAGCCTCGGATCCATCTTCGCGTGAACGACGCTCGTGAGGTACTGTATCGATTCCCGGAGGAGCACTCCCTCCTTCGTAGGTCGAATAGTAGTACGGCGTCACCGCTGCGAACTCCGCAGCACAAGAATCAACCATACGATATACAGGATGAATGCCAAGTTCGTGACGACGCTCCATCACTCCAAGAGGACCGTGATCATGATCGAGTTCCCTAACACCAGATGCCGGAAAGCCTGCTAAGGCATCTGCAATATGAGCATCAGTCATACCTGCACCCTTCCAACGTTGAAGATCATCTCCCTCAATATCAGAGGGTGAACCTCCGTGCGCCATAACCTCCATCTCAGTAGCAGCTAGGGATGAGAAACGATGGAGGAACCACCGAGTAATTCCACCACTAATCTCACGGACGCGCTCGATTCCCCAGCCTCTCCTAAAAGCCTCAATTAATGCTAACATTCGACGATCTGTTGGCACACGTAACCAATTCTCAAGTGTCTCATCAGGAAGCGGAGTCGCTGCCCTCTCGATTTGTCCTTCGCCTTCAGATTCATCAGCCAAGGTTAGTGGCCGAGGATGAGGTGCACCCATCTCCAATGAGGCAACGGCTTTCAAGAAGGCCTCTTCGAACGTCCGACCAATTGCCATAACCTCACCAGTACTCTTCATCGAAGTCCCCAGGGTCCGGTCAGCGGTGCGGAACTTATCGAACGGCCAACGTGGAATCTTCACTACACAGTAATCGAGAGTTGGCTCAAAGGCTGCAGTAGTTCCTTTCCCAGTAATCGGATTTGGGAGTTCATCGAGAGTGTAACCAACAGCAATGAGCGCACCCATGCGGGCTATGGGGTATCCGGTAGCCTTCGATGCAAGCGCAGAAGAGCGACTTACCCGGGGATTCACCTCGATTGTTCGATACTCTCCGGTTTCTTGGTTGAATGCGAACTGTACATTGCACCCTCCCTTGATATCTAAACGGCGAATGAGTCGGAGGGCTGCGTCTCTAAGCATCTGATGGTCACGATCTGAGAGAGTCTGTTGGGGTGCAACGACTGTTGATTCACCTGTATGAACGCCCATAGGATCGATATTCTCCATTGTGCAGACAATGATGCAGTTGTCAGCAGCGTCCCGCATAACCTCATACTCGTGCTCCTGCCAGCCAAGGATGCTCTCCTCAATCAGAACCTGATCGATTCGACTATGCAAGATTCCTTGACTCGCAATCTCAACAAGTTGGCCACGGTCCCATGCTGTGCCTCCTCCCAAACCACCAAGTGTGAAAGCAGGACGAATGAGAAGTGGGAAACCACCAATCTCTTCGGCGGCTGTAAGGACCTCATCGATTGATGCACAAGCGATTGCTCTCGGAACTGGAAGGCCGATTTCTTCGCATACCCGCTTGAATCGGTCCCTATCTTCTGCATCGTCAATTGCATCAAGTTCACAACCTATCAGTTCAACGCCAAGCGCCTCAAGTGAACCGTCGTGAGCGAGAGTAGAGGCGATGTTCAAAGCAGTCTGACCACCCATTGTCGGCAGAAGCGCATCCGGTTTTTCAATTTCTATAATCCGTGTCACCATATCGGGTGTGATGGGCTCAATATAAGTTGCGTCCGCTAACTCGGG
>DAYJ01000071.1 GCA_002506875.1 Euryarchaeota archaeon UBA40
TTTGGATGCTGATGGAGATGTCCATCGCATCACAGTGTTGGATTGCTCCTGTGAAGGTGCTTGTCCGAAGTTGCCGGTTACACCTCGAGGGTGTGGTTTGCTGCGCACTGAGGCATTGTGTCTAGATAATCATGAAGCTGACCGACTTCTCGAGGCCCTTCATCTCCACCAGACAACACGACTCATCGTCACTGGATGTGACGGCTCACCAATGCCATTCCATATTCAATCGTCTTTAGCTTCACAAGATGTCGAAGTAATCGGACTATCTTGGTTAGATCAAAGGGGATATCATCCCGAGGATCTAGCAATGGGAGATATGTATCGAAAACACACATTGATGGAATATTCAATGAGGCAACAAATGAGTTTCGATACTGATTCTGTTTTGGATCCAGGATGGGGTCGTTATATCCCTCGAGGCGTTATTGCTCTGCCAGTATCCCATGATGAACGTCCGTGACCGAGTGGGTTTGATAGTCAAAGGGCAACCCATCGAATGACAATGCGGACGATTCGGGTCATATTTGCCACCCTAATCCTTCTCTCTGCTGGCTTTGTTCACATGAATCAAGAAGTCATTGAATCAATGTTGCAAGACGTCGTCACGCCAGAGGAAGAATCCGATGATTCAACACTTGTTGGATTACAAAATGAGGAGTATTGGCTTGTAGTAATCATAGAATTCCCCCAACTTCCTACTGGCCCTGGAAAAGATGCTGAGAGAATAGATACAATACTTACTGGAGTTGATGGAGCAGATGATTACATTGCTGAGATGAGTGGTGGAGTTTCATCATTGAGTGTAACTATAGTCAACACAACTTACTCAGCAGATTCTGCACCCTCTGCATGGGGCACAGATACAGATGGTTCTAGAGATGTAGCATCCGATGGAGCTAGACCATCAGATTTAGCACAAGAGGCCGCGATTGATTCTCTAACAGGTCTCGATTTATCGCCTTACGACCTTGATTCAGATGGTGTCGTCGATAGACTTCTCTTTATTCATACGGGTCGAGCCCAGGAAGTAAGTGGACGTACATCAGATATATGGAGTCATTTTCAGAGATTTACAGAACCAATCACAATCGGTGAGCATCAAATTCACCACTATACGATGGCGAGTTTCCAATCAGGACTAGGAACAATACTCCATGAGATGCTTCATCAGATGGGTGCTCTCGATCTCTATGATGTTCATGACGAGACATCGAATAGCGATTGGAACGGCGTAGGTGATTGGGATATCATGGCCAGCGGTAATTGGAATGGTAATGGTCGTGTCCCTGCATTACCAATGGCTGCAACTTTGGATCTCATTGGTGTGGATCGAACTATCGCTTTGGATCCAACGATGGGCGTTATGAATGTCAACCTGACAGCTATGTCAGGTGGTGGTCGTGCAGTAACCTTACAAATTTCACCAAATGAATTTGTTTATGTCGAGAATCGTGGTAATTATGGTTTTGATAGGAATTTACCAGGGCATGGCCTACTTGTCTCAATTCGAGATGATTATGGAAAGGATCTGGACCGCAATGAAGTGAATACAGATCCAGATACCGCCTATCTTCGACTCGTTGAAGCTGATGGCGATGATGCGTTACTTCGAGGTATAGATTCTGGATCTTTCAGTGATCCCTTTGGTCTATCGACTAGCTTTGGAAATGAAGGGGTTCTAATCCATGATCGACATGGCCGTCTTGTTGATTGGAACATCACAGTACAGTCGGCGTCTACTGATGGAATAGAGATAATCTACCAACCGGGTATGATACGTACTCATGATATTCTTCCACCTCGGAGTCCGATTGAACTTCTTGCATCTGAATCAATTCTAATTACTGTTGAACAAGGTTGTAATCTCTCAGCTGATTTGTATAGTACTGATGGCCGAGATGTAATCCTTGAAACTAATCCTACACGAATTGAGTGGAGCGCACAATCAATTTCAGGAACTAAGGGGTATATTCGCGGAACTATGGCATGTGATAATTCAATCTTCCAAGTAGATATGGATTGGAGGATTGTTCCTCACAGGATTGCAGATGCATCATTTGAACAGATTATCCCTCATGATGATTCAACAACTATCGTTATCCCACTGGAATACGATGGTGACGGGCAACGGTCCTACGATGTTTCTGCAGAGGGCCCCCTTGAACGAATCGTTGCTGGACCTTCGACAGTCGATCTTTCATCCAATGAAGCACTGGAATTGGTAATTGATCCGAAGGGCCTACTCACTCCTAATATGTATGCTGAAGGAACATTGCACCTTACATCAGATGGAGGTGATATTGTCACAATAGAGATCATCCTTTACACCTCATCAAACAAGTTCCAGGGAATAGGTCCCATTGATTCTCAAGCAGATTTAGTCACAATATTGCTGTTCCTTATGGCTCTCTCGGTACTCCCTAGTCGGAAGCAACCTAATCGTTTGCAAACCAAGGTGGAACAGCAAACACCCAATCCTCAAGTTACTGATTCACAGTTAATCCAATATGATGACTTGGATAATCCACAATATCCGTTCTGATTTATCTCCGATGAAGATTAGTCCATCTTCGAACACTAGGTGGACGATCAATTTGCAAGTATTGTATTTCTTCTCCCTCAATAGCGATTAGAAGATTCTTATTCACACCTGCTGCGAGTCTTGCGGAAAGACAGGCTTTAGCCCATGTTTTTGGTGCATTCTCAGGGGTATCAATTAGGTATGGTGCATGGTCCTTACCAACCGGTCCTGAATACCCCCTCCAGTGTGTGCCATACTTGAATCCGGAGCGAAGAGCAAGACCTCTAGATAAGAGATCAAGATGGACAGAATTCGTACTGGATTTTGTATTCGATTCAAGTAGAGATGTTTCTGATGGGTTGAGACGATGACCCCATCTTGTTGGGATCCCAACATGAGTCATAGACCATTCATCAATGCCATATCGGTTCTCTTTTTCTTCAAGGACATACTCGCCAAATGTATCGATATTGAAAGAGAGATTCCCTTGTGGTTGACAAATCGAAAGTTCGTATGTAACAATAGAACCTTCATCATCGATAACCAATACTTCAGGAATACGATGCTTATTGATAACAGCAGATGTCCAGGAAAGAAGTTCAGCCCAATCTACTGCATCTGAGGAGTGATGCCATCGAATCTCAGCAGTAGGCTCAGCACTATCTGGATGGTTTTCTTTGTGCCACCTCAAAGCCCAGCTTTCTAACTCCGTATCCCATTGTGATGAATGCTCATGCTCGGTTAGAATGATTAGATTCCCAGGGACTCTCAATGCCTCAAGAATGAGAAAACGTGCCTCAAGACTAGAATCAAGATTGAGATTTTGTTGGATCCAATCATCAGTAGGTAGAGGTTGATGTCGATGATGATGGCAAAAGATGACTTCCTCAGGGAGAAGATGTAAACCTCCATCTTTGAGACGTCGACCTATGGCGGATTTTTCCCAGAGGCGTTGCCACTGAGGTTCCGTCATTACGACTATGTCATCTCGTGCTTCCACATGTGGTCGAATCGGTCATACATCATCATCCATGCGGTTTGGATGCATTAAGGCCAATGATTCAAACCATCCCATTGATAGTGGCGAATAGATGGGTGGTCAAAACCAATTGACAGTGAGGGAGCGAATCCTTCTCCATCTCCATAATCGACGTTTAGATTCTGAAGGGATGGATTCTCCGCTTCACGATTCACAAATCGGTGTTGCTCAAGGTATCGGTGTATATCGTCGACATATCCCTCGAACAGTACGAAAAATGCAGGAGGATGGTGAGATCGACATCGTCCTTCGCCATGTCCAAGGAATATCAAGAAAGGTCCAATGTTACTCGTTAACGAACTATGGAGATACTAAGGCTTCAGAAATCTGGAATCAAGTCAAAGAATGGAATATTGAATCCGATTCTGAAACTGTCCCTTTCCACACCATCGCGCCGACACCAGTGGATGCTCTACAATTCCTCTATCCAACAGATGCTAACCCAGGCGATACTCCTTCGATACATCGCATGGTACGTATAATCAGAACAGCATTAGAAGATGGTATAATCACAGATGATGAGGACCGCTTAATCAGAAGTATTGCATCAGAATTGCATATCGATTCTAGTTCCCTACAGCAAATCATTGATCGTATTTCAGATGAGGCTAATGCTTCAGATCCTCGAATCCGTTTAATTCGTGCAGCTATGATAGCAGCCATTTCAGATGGTGTCATTGATTCTAGTGAAGAACGATTACTCAGGGGTATGGCAAAGGATTGTGGAATTACAGATGACGCATATTCTTCACTTCTTGAACGTATTATTAGTGAATCTTTGTCACCTGAAGAGAGGGCATATTCAGGTGCTATGGATGCATTAGAATGGTCTACTACGAATCACATGGACATTATCATGGATCTAAGAGATGCATTGGGTATCGATGAGGATCAACACCGTAGGCTGAGCGGGCTGAGCCGGGCGAAGTTGAATTAGCAACCCCTCGTCCCTAGGAACGAGGGAAGAGCATGCGCGCCATGGATGAGTTCGACATTGCCCATCTGAATCGCCTCAAGCGTGTTCGTACTCTAATGGATGCGAAGCCCCCTACACACATCACTCTCGTAGGGGATGTGATGTTGGATCGCTTCATATTCGGAGAGATTGACACATTAGCCTCCACAGCTCCAGTTCCAGCACTTCGTGTGACTAAGAGAGAAGATTCTCCTGGTGCTGCAGCCCATATCGCCCGTTCACTTTCCGGATTTGGTGTCGACAGTCGATTTCATTCAGTTGTGGGCGATGATACCGTAGGGCGTCGATTAATCGATACCCTGCAATCGTATGGAATCACAACTGAAAATATTCTTCTCAGTTCAAGCACTACCACTCTGATCAAGACTCGATACTTCGGTGGTCGTTCGGGGATGATGGATAAGCGACAGATGATATTACAGGCTGACATGGGTGGAAAATCTCGACTCGATGACGAATCCTACAATCAGTTATTGGATAACTCTAGAAAGGATTTGAGCGGTTCGGGAATTCTGATTTTATCTGATTATGACAATGGAGTAATCACAGACGAGAATGCGCAGGTATTACTCAAAGAAGCTAAGGAAGCAGGTATTACGACTATTATGGATCCGAAACTCAGTGGTTTAGGTAGAGCCATAGGTGCTGATGTTGCTATATTTGAGCGGCGAGGGATCGAACTAATTCAGCGTCGCCAACTCCTTGTTGATGAAGCAGAAACGATTGCCCACCTTTTCGATAAATACCAATGGAAAGCTATGCTTGTCATTGGTGGTGTCCATGGTACAACTCTGCATCTTTCAGATGGAACAGTGGAACACCATGCATGTAGAGTTTTGAATCCTAAACAACAACTTGGTCTTCATGATGCGGCTGCTACTGCCCTATCCTATGCACTTCTCTGTGGTTCCGACTTAGGAGATGCTGCTTGTCTCGCACATGCAGCATGTGAAGTCATCCTCAATGCTGATGCTAGTCGTGAATTCGTCTCTAAGGAAGTTTTGACGGTCTGGCTGGATGAGGTCCTTTGGCAGTTCCAAATCAGCAACCGGTGATCATGTGCCTTGGTCTATCATCGAGACTACTGCTGACATGGGGCTTCGTATCGAAGACACTGTAAGTTGGCCTGAAACAATTGAACATGCAATTCATGGCTTGCAAACGTTCGCTCTCATTTCTGAATCAGATATTCAACCGAGACCTAGTGAATCGATTAGAATTCTAAGAACAGGTTCTGGAGAAATCATAGATTTCGAGAGAGATCTTGTCAGGGTTCTTGATGAAATCGTCTACCGTAATGATGTCCAAGATGAATGGATTGTGAGAGTAGAGGTCTCAATGGATGAGGTGAGTTACACCATATCTCCTCATGTCATTGATGCATCAGAAGTCGTACGTTCTGTTGAGGTGAAGGCAATTACGCGTCATGGTCTATGTGTTAAACCACCAAATGAAGCCACAGGTATGTGGTATGCACAGGTAATCCTTGATTTGTGAAGAGTGGGCATGTCATCGGTGGACACGCGTCATCGCCAGCGATAGCCTAGGGTTCCTCCGCTCCGAAATCCCGAGGCATCCATGGCTCCCGGTCGGGCTGTTCGCTTCCGCGCCTGACCTGGTTCCCGGGTCAAGGCCATTACCACATCCCTCCGGAGGTGGGTCTGGCCAACCTGGATCTCTCGGGGTCGAAGCATCGTCGTCCCCCCAGTGTTCGCCGACGGCTCGTTTGTGCCGCCCTCAGACTTCGGGCCACCAGTATCGACGATTTGTGGAAACAGGGTACGTCAACTCCCCCCCTAGCCCGTGATTACGTGAACAGCCTCTCATTTCAACGCATCTATCGTTGAATAATCACTCATTGAGTGTAGTTGGTTCATACTTACTTGGACATCCTGTCTTGATATCATCGGCCCTCAAGACATGTCCTTCATCTGTAGCATGTAATGTTCCCTTCACAGATACCATAGTACCTTCTCCAAAGCCAGTAGGGATGGATAACCCTGAGATGATGACATTCATCGTTGAGTTGGTGCCAGTTAGGACCACTGTTCCAGATTCTAAATCTAGTGTTCCATTAACGATAATGCCACGTATATGGATCCGCTCATTTTCATGGTCATCAATAGAGTCGATTACTTCATCAATCGAATATTGAGTCATAGGTTCCACAGAATAGGTCATCAGACCAACAAGGGCGGTAAGGATCGCACCGACAACGATGAGACGGCCCAAGCGAGTTAACGCCATGATTACAACGGGTTGGATGTCCCTCTTGAGGATTAGTGAACTCAAGCCGCATCTTTGCCTATCACATCGTTTAGCGATGTAATTCCTTCAAGTTCCATTCTTTGAATGATTGAACGATTGATTGCACCAGGTAAACCCGGCCCCTCAAATATCAAACCCGAATAAATCTGGAGAAGTGATGCACCTGCAGTGAGTTTCTCCCATGCTGATTCGCCGCTATCAATACCGCCTACGCCAATGATTGGTATATTTCCTTGGAGTTGCTGGTAAAGGATACTGATGACCTCTGTTGATCGTTCTCTTAGGGGCCGCCCTGACAATCCTCCAGTTTGCTGAGAGAATTTAGCAGAACTCTTCAAAGTATTACGATAAGTGGTAGTGTTTGTTGCAACGATTCCATCTATCCCTGTGTCCACCGCGACTTTGGCAATAGCACCTATTTGTTCATCTGACAAATCAGGAGCGATCTTCACTAGAATCGGCTTCATGCTATGCTCGTTCCTCCAAGCCGTAACACCTGCGAGTAGATTCTCTATTTGTCCACCAGCTTGAAGGTCCCTTAATCCGGGAGTATTAGGACTACTGACATTAACGATGAAAAGATCAGCATGTGCTTCTAAAGCCTGCATTGTAGTTAGGTAATCATTCAACGCATCTTCATTAGTCGAGGATTTAGAGCGACCGATATTTGCACCAACGGGTACATTCGGCCAAAGATTTCGATCCTTCCTTTGTTGCAATATCTGCGCCATCTTCTCTGCACCCAGATTGTTGAATCCCATTCGATTGATTAGTGCTCTATCTTGGCGAGAACGAAACATACGAGGCCTAGGATTCCCATCCTGTTCTACAGCTGTAATACCTCCATATTCCATCCAACCGAACCCCATCTCTTGCCACCCTAGTAAGGACTGACCTTTCTTGTCCATACCTGCAGCGAGACCGATTGGATTAGGAAAATTCATGCCAAAATGATGCGTTTCCAAAACCAAACGTCGGCTCAAAGTTCGAATCAAACCTCGCCCAACAGATGACTTCTCCATAGTTCCAAGAATTTTCAAAGAACGAGCATGTGCTTTCTCTGAATCCTGCAAGGCTAGAAGGGGTCTGGACATGATCCTGTAGAATGCCCCCATCTTTGATGCCTCTTGAGCGACATCCTTCAAGAGTTCCGTATGCTGCGCAGTGTATGGGGCCAGATTCTGCATTGACGCGAGCAATCGATGAATGGTCTCGTCGATTCCTTAGGAGTGTGACGATTACCTTAGGAGCACCCCAGATTCACCATGAACGCTTCATAGATCTTCATAATATGAAGAATGAAGCAGTTCCCAGTGTCTATTCTACATTCGATGTTATCGAAAATAATGAGGGATGTTTGGATCTGCTTGTAGATCAACAATTAATTGGTCGTATAGGAAATGAACCACCATCCCATGATGCAGTTCATGTTCCGACAGATAATTTGAACAACGTTCTCGACCTTATTGATGAGTCGATACAGAGGCTAATCCAAGCAGGGTATCCTGGCTGTGTCGGATGTGGTGGAGAAGATGCTCTGGAACCATGGGATGAATTCGCAAGTCGTGTACGTCTGTCTCAATAGAGACAGGTGAATCCATCCTTCCACTCACATTTATGACATGTCGGTAATCCGTTAAATGTGGAGGGAGAGCCGTGACCAATCTTGTAATCGTCGAATCTGGGGCTAAAGGAAAGAAGATTAAGCAATATCTTGGCAAAGAATACATTGTCGACACATGCAAAGGTCACGTCCAAGATTTGCCTAGTCGCGGGGCTAAAGACAAGAAGCAGGCGAACAAGGCAATGTGGGCCTCTAAACCAGATGTTCTGCCAGAACCCCCATGGGATTGGTCTGGTCCTAATGCTGAGAAGACCGTTGATTCTTTACTTGCTAAGGCAGCCAAACATAATGTTGAGACAATCTATATTGCTACTGACCCTGATAGAGAAGGCGAATTCATTGCATGGAGGCTTGCGCATATTTTTGATGAATATGAGACCGTTAGAATCACTTTCAATGAGATTACGAAGAAGGCCGTTTTGCAAGCTATTGAGTCACCACGTCCGATTGACATGGACCTAGTAGATGCTGCCAAGGTTCGAAGATTCATGGATCGCCTTGTTGGTTTCCGAGCGTCCAAGTTTTCCCGTTCTTGGAGATTACCATCGATGGGCCGTGTTCAGACTCCTACACTTGGATTCATTGTTGAACGTGAAATTGAAAGAGAGGCGTTCGTCCCTCAACCATTCTATGCTGTTAATTCGAACGCTGGTGATTTGACATTCAAGGTAAGATTCCATGAGAAGGATGACCCTGACGCATGGTTCGATCAGGATACTGACCCGCCAAAGCACCACCCTGATCGAACAAATGATTTGAACCTAGCAACACAGGCTGTTAATTCAATCAAGGATTCGGGAAAACTCACACTCACTGAGGCTAAGCCTGGATCACGATCTAATTCTCCAAAGCCACCTTTCTCTACACCCACACTTCTCCGGACAGCAGGATCTCATCCCAAGATTGGATGGGGTAGTCGTCGAATCATGTCCGTGGCTAATGACCTCTACCAACAGGGCCTCATTACTTACATTCGTACCGATGCTACTCGGACTAATCCAGATGCTCGTGAAGCTGTACGTCAGCACATTGTCCAACAATGGGGCGAGAATCATTTGAGAGCGAGTCCCGGTGTTGTGGGTAAAGATGCCACAGGTAATGCTCAGAACGTTCAAGATGCACACGAAGCGATTCGTCCAACTGATCCAAGTGTTGAGCGTCCTGAAGGAATCGATGCTCCACAAATGGCACTTTATCGTTTGATTTGGGCACGTTTCGCTGCTAGTCAGATGAGTAATTCTGAATATGAAAACCTAAGCCTCCGTGCTTCCGCAGGGTCCTTCAATCGTCCTTTAACAGGGTCTGTATCATGGAGAGTACATGCCGGCTGGGAGGCTGCATATGGCGATCTTCGGGCTGAACCTCGTCTTTCAGCACCTAATCCGGTGTTATCCGTAGGTAGTGTTCTTGATGTCGCATCCGAAGATGATAATGGGTGGCGCTTGATTGAGGATGAGACAAAACCTCCTGCTCGTTACCGTCAACATACGCTTGTAGAGAAGATGCAGAATGAAGGGATTGGTAGACCTTCCACTTATGCGAAAATTGTTGACAAGCTTCTAGATCGAAAATATCTCATCGAGGAATCCAAAGCCCTGATTCCTACTGAGCCTGGCCGTACACTCTGGATTGAAGTTGCACCTATGTATGGTGATGATGCCTCTGTACGAGGTGTATTTGAATCACATTTCACTGCCACAATGGAGTCAGGTCTGGATTCAATAGAACATGGTAGTGGTGATGCGCCAACAGTATGGCATGATTTCATGAATGAATTTAGCGATGCTCACAAGCATGCTCTAGAGATACGTGCTTTGAAACCTACACCGAAGCAACTCAACTACATGGTGAATCTCTTGAATGCGATTCCTGAATCCGAACGTTCAACTCTTCTCGAGGGGAATGAACCTGATCAGATATCGGGTGCTAGAGCTAAGGAAATTATCGACGAACTGCGATCAAGGGACATTGTAGCAGGTCCCTCTGAGAAGCAAATGACCCTTATTCATAGACTCATCGAGGAATTAGGTGTCCAGGTAAACGATGCAGCAAAACTTGTTGATTTGGAAAATCTTGAGGCACTTTCAGGTGGACGTAATGGGAGTGCATCAAAACTTATTGGACTCTTGTTGGATATGCAAAGGGAGATACCGCGTGCCCCTACCGAACGTCAAGTAAAGTATCTTAACGATCTTCTTGGAAAAGGTGTAGAAAATCTTGAGAAATTCGAAATTTTACCATTCTTAGAAGAATATGGCGTATCTTCTGTTGATGAAATGACATTCGCTCAAATCAGTGATGCAATACAGATCATGAAGGATCGACTTGGAATAAAGGGTCGAGGACGTAGAAGGAAACGGTAGGTTGAGAAGTATGGATTCCGATGTTCTGATTGTCGGAGCCGGTCCTGTTGGGGGATATCTTGGAAAGTGCCTTGCTGAACAGGGTATACATGTAATCCAGATAGAAGAACATCTTGAGATTGGGAGACCATTCCAATGTGCTGGACTTGTAACGCCCTCGGCTATGGATAAGGTGGGGCTTCATGATACAACTCTAACTGATGTCTGGGGTGCAAGGATGCATGCGCCTAACGGTTCTTCAATCGAAATCGGGAATCCATCCCAAATTAGAGAACACGTTGTTTGTAGGAAACGGTTCGATGAGGCAGTTGTACATCAGGCAATTAATGCAGGTGTAGAATTAAAATTAGGAACACAAATCACAGATGCAGTCCTCAATGATGATCACATCGCAGTAACAATACGCGATGAAGCAGGAGAGCAAACGCTTCGTACACGACTTCTTTGTGGAGCAGATGGCGCCCATTCTTGGGTTCGAAATCATGTTCGACTCGGAAGACCACCTGAGACAATGATAGGGTTCCAGGTTGAAGCAATTGGATACCCTGGTCTTGATGGAATACTCGATATGTATACTGGTTTCAATATCGCGCCAGGCCTATTCAGTTGGGTGATTCCAAATGGTGATACTCACAGAATTGGAATCTGGGTAAGGTCAAGGGATGTCGACGACCGCTCTTGTGAAATGCTCTATGATTATCTCACAAAATCTTCGATGTTCTCCGAACGCTTCAGTGATATTCAGGAGGTTGCACGATATTGTGGCCCTGTTCCGGCAGGTGTCCTGAAACGAACAACGAGGGAACGGATTGCATTATTTGGTGATGCAGCTGCGATTTGTAAGCCGACAACAGGGGGTGGAATCGGACCTGGTTTCGAACAAGTCGATCTGATGTTGCCGAACTTAATCAGAGCCCTTGAGAAGGACAACCTGAGTGAATCAAATCTACGACGAATAGAACGGAAGATAGATTCTATTCGTAAGCATCACCGCCGTGCTAGGCAACTTCGGGATCTCTTCCTTACTGAAGTTGATGATGATGAATTGAATGATATCTTCGAGGTTTTCGCTAAACCTGAGGTTCTCAAACTAATCAATGAACTAGGAGATATAGAGCGTCCTGTACCTTTGGGGTTAAAGATGCTCAAGGACGTCCCAGAATTCCGTAGGATGGCTCTGAAAGCCACTTGGTCGATGCTAACTGGTGCGTAGACACCTTGATGCATCTCGCCTACTTCATTTGTCCATGCACAGTTCAAGGAACGCTGTCATCCTCGTTCTAATTTTCCTACTTCCTGGATGCCTTAGTGCAATGAATGAGGATCCGATTGATCAACCTGAGGTAATCATCGTAGCACCAATACCACCAATACCAATCCTCTCAATAACTCCTTCAGAACCTATGACCGAAGATGTCATTTTCGTTAATGTACAACTATTCAACTGGCAAGGTGGCGAACACGAATATCGCATTTCATTGGATGGTATTAGTGCCCTTAGTGGAACTATTACTGATTCTACAAATCTCTATCTCCCCATTGGAAATACTAGTGCAGGGAGTCACACAATCAGCATTGAAATCATGAATAGTGATGATGTAACCAAATATGCAAATTGGTCGTTTGTTACACAGGAGCTACCGAAAATCATTCCAATCCTGAATGTGTATACATGGTATAACTCAGAGTTAGATAGACATGATATCAGTGCTACTGTCGAGCATCCTGATTCTGATTGTACAATTGTTTTAACTAACGGATATGGAGAAGTTTTGGCTAATCAAAATGCAAAATATCTCTCCACTGACCACAAATTTACAGAATCAGATATGCTGACGTTTGACGTTGATTGTGGACGTAATCAAACATACCAGGAGATCATTGCTATCACTATAGTCGACCCAAACATGATTGATACCGATGAGGATGGCATACCTGACAATGTAGATGGTTGCCCAGATAGTGATTCAGGTTACACATCCAATCAA
>DAYJ01000092.1:0-5257 GCA_002506875.1 Euryarchaeota archaeon UBA40
GCATCTCGAATCAGATTGGCTTCTGCATTGCTGGACATGAATGAGATCGATCGTGCACGGAAGCATGCAATGGATGCGCATGATGAGACCAAGGAATCTGAGCCTCATCTCCATGCTAGAGCGCGTATTGTGTTAGGTCGGTTGTATTCAAAGACAGATGATCTCGAACTTGCAGTTCATCACTATAGTGAGGCTTTGAGCGCTCTTGCCGAAGAGCCCGACCATCGTAATTCGGTCGAGATTAAGATGCTCATTGGAGAGGTAATGATGGATACTGGGCGACAGGAGGAGGCGATGGAGTACTACCTCGATGCTCTTGCTGTTGCTGAGGCAAATGACCATCGTATGCTAATTGGTGAGATTCTTGCTCGAATGGGGAGTAGTGATCCGAATCGTACCAACCGGATGGCTCATCTTCAGCGTGCCCTAGTCGTGTTCAGAGAATTGGGTGCTAATGATCGGATGAGGGATGTCCAAGCATCGGTTCATCGTGCTTTACTTGGTTAGAATCCCGGCTGTTCCAATCCTACAGTGATGTTCCCTTGTTGCAAGGAAATCCACACTATGCTCACGCCTGCAAGATTGGTTTCGCCAGAATGTGTTGCATCTGAAGCGGCCGAGATATCTTGGGTGAACATCCTAGCTTCAGAGGTGTCTGTTATGGTCACGGATTCCTCTGTTAACAGGAGAATCAAACCAAGTCCTGTATCTGCAGAGAGTCGTAGATACACCGGTTCTGCATAGGAAGCATTTGAATCAATTCTCATGGCTGCATCTGCTCGTTCAATAGCCTCTGCAACCTCTCGAAGGTTTTCTTGAATTGCTTCATTTGTCCATCTTTCCTCGGTTGCCTGTTGAATGTCAAAGGTCCATACTGAGAAGGTAGTTAGGAACATCAGCCCTAGGAAGAAAGTCAGAATATAGCCAATCTCCGTGGCTGCTGCGTCCTCATCTCGTCGATTGATGGTCATCCGTCAATCACCACCGCGTCATGTTCAATCAGAGCCATCTGGAGATTGAAGGATACTGGTCCACCACCTGCGTGGTATATGCTCTCGGTGGAAGTTGGTGTAGGCTGCACCCAGCCAACATAGTCATTCAGTAGATCTAACCGGCCAGGATAGGTTAACCAGTCAGTGGATGAATCGAGATCGATTGCATCCTGTGAAGCGATGGATGCACCGTATGGCCCATCCCATCCACGTCGTACTTCGTGGGCTGAAATCGATGCGAGTTGAGATCTTGTGAGTAGAGTCAGAGTGGTCTTGTGGTCGGAGGTGCCGGTATCAAGGGACATATCAGGGATGACAACAGGTATGGTTACAGCGATTCTTGGTCCGGGCCCTTCACGACTTGGGGGCACTTCGATTGTTGTTGCAACATATTCAGGGTGGTTGGTACCTACAAACCCACCACGCCATCCAATCTCAAGTCCTGAGACGCTGGAACTGAAGGTGTAATCCATCCGAGGTAAGGGGATAGACCAGCCCAATCCTACAGCAGCATGAGGGTCATCTGCATGAGGGCCTCTCATCGTAGCTAACAGTCCGACAGGATGTTCTCCAGCAATCCATGCATCAATTACGCCTCCATCAGAGAGGAAGGATACATCGGCCCATGGGAGGTGATTCTGAGTCCATCCACTTATGCGATCATCGATCTCAACACATCTGTCCTCTCCCATTGATCGGAGGTCAATCAGTCCAGAATCACCATGCGAGATGTAGGCTCGAACCGGGCTTTCTCCTTGGTCGAATGGTCTTTCAGCAGTCATTTCGATTCTGCCACCTTCAGCCGATGTCCATTCAATTGACATCCTTGGTGAACTCTCATTGATGACAGTCGTGCTTGCAAAGGATGGCGCGATATTATCGAGATGTTCTAAGTTGACATCATGTCCAAGACGCTGTATCATGAGTTCACTTCCATGAGGTGATCCACCTACGATGTTGGACCATGTGCTGGCACTAGTACGTCCGGTTGAGGTGGAATGTAGGTAGTCTAGGCTCGCAGTCCTAGATGCCTCAGTTCCATCGGCCACAATGTGGGCCTGAACTGGGCTTCCTGAAACAATCCATCCACCTTGGCCACTTACCATGGCGATACGGGCAGTGTCGCGTGCTCCAACACTATGGTACAAACCATTGATTTCAACAGAGGTTGAGAGAAGTCCAGGATTGTGAATCAATAATTCATTACTGCTCGCTGGAAAGAGGAAAGTTGTACCTGACGTACTCCCCGTTTGATCCAGAAGCGCAGTCGACCCACTTGTCGATTCCCCTTGCTTCACAATCATATGTGCAGGGGTCGATGTAGTTACTTCGATAGCCATTGATTCAGCAAGGGTAATCGTTGTCTCCACCATTGCGATACGGCCTTGACTGCCGTCCGGTTCTACCGTACTCTGTACTACTGAATCCAACGATTGAATGGTGTCTCCAGCATGGGTTACAACAGTAAATGTCTCAGTAGAATAGAGGAGAATAGTCGTATTTCCTGTCATTGCAGGAATAGTCCAACTTCGCCCCATACCTGTCGGTTCAGGGGAATCGGGGGCGAAGGTGGCCATTCCTCCGTCACCTTGGAAGAAAATAGCCCGCATTGGCATCGAGGAGATAGCCATCGCAGGGGAGTCCTGATTGGAATCAATCTCAATGACATTACCCGCTCGTATTCGATGTGTATCTACTCCATCATTGACAGTAACGCGTTCCAATGAAGTCTGTAAGGATGCCACTGGTGTCACCAACATTTTTCCATTAGCCTGTGGTGATATGTGTCGGTGTTCAGCATCAATGTGCGCTCGGAGGTCTGTTAGACACATTGAGGTGAGGTCTCCACCGGGATATCGGTGTTCAATCACAGCATCCAAATCGTTCATGCTATTGAGGCGTAAGGTTTGGTCCTCAACCAGCGTTGCAGTATACCATGTTCCTCCTCTACGTAGATTCCAACTGACATCCCCTGTATGTGGCTGAATCATCATCTCAGATCGATCTCCAGGGAGGCCTGCTTCTGAGAGTCGGACAGTTTCTTGAGCGAGATCTGTAAACTGCCCTTCCATGGTTTCACGGTCAACAGCTCCCTGAAGTTCGGCCATCGTTGGGACAATCATCGCCATCATTCCAGATATGATGCTGAGGACGATGGCGAAGAGGAGAACGGTAGCGACTGCCGCAGTTACAGCATCCTCGTTCTCCTGCCTCAGGTCGCGCCTCATGGAATCACCTTCACCCGTTGAATCATGACCTCAAGGCCGAAGCTTTCGGTATCGGAATGGAAGGTTAGGCCATCGGCCCCACTGAGTGGCCCCTTAGGTCCAAATCCAGAATATCCATCCAAATCACCGGTGGCAATCCGCAAGGTATGTTCCGCCGTCCAGTGGTCGATATATCTCGGTTCGACAGTACTTTGGCCACCAACCTCAAAGTGCAAGAAAAGATTTCTTGCTTGATTATCGTCGAATAGATTCAGTATCCCTCGAGATGTCATGTCGAGGTTACGGTTGAGATCAGTTGCGTTTGGGTCCACGTCTACGTCAAGGAGTACGAGCCGTACTGTATGACCTCCATCAATGGTAGTCCGGTGGCTTAGTCGAGGAAAACGTTCGATTACCACATCGTCTCCAGGGAGATTTTTGATTACCGCTCCATTCGATAAATCAACATCAAAAGTCCCTTGGGATTGAGGAGAGGATAGTCGTAGGCCATCGATGGAGATTTCAGCCCACCTGTGGATTACTGTGTCATTGCGATCGAGAACATCGACTTGTAGGGTAGATGTGTAAGGGATACGTTCGTCAATTAGTGCAGGCATTGAATCCAATTGCCATGTGCCTTGGATCACATCATCTGCCGTAATTCTCACATTCTCTGCAGTACGGTTGTCGCTTTGTATTACGATACCTGATCCATTCCGATGGACTTCTACTCGGTCATTTCCATGGATGTCCGCTCCTATTGTCCATGATTCTACATTGAATAGGACATTGATTCCTCCTCCAGGGATCCCCGTTTCATGGGCTAATCCGGTTCCGTTTGGCATGTCGGCTACAACGAGGAGCCGATTGTTCAGTTGTTCTGCAGTAACTCCTCCTGCCGCCCAAGCGCGTTGGTCATTAAGATCGATAACAAACGGTTGCAGGAACACGACGACGGCACTCATAATGGCGACCACCATGGCGAGCAGCATTGTCACTCCGAGTATCTCACTGACTCCGGCTTCACCGGAGGAGCGCGACTCTCTTCGCATGTCCACGGGTTACATACCGTTCTTGACCTACATAGCCATTCTCAGGGAGGCCGGTTCCAAAGGGGGTTCACGTCCATCGTAGGGGCTCTGCGGCACGCTGCCCGAGCCAATGTGTGAATTCTGGTCCATCCTGCTTGGAAATCTGGATCTCTCCCTTGAAATCCTCATCAATTTGGCACAAAACCTCCGACTCAGCCAGATGTGGAGCATTATTCTCAGAGGAAAGATGGCATAGCACAATTGAATCTAGATTATCGTGCACTAGTCGGTCTAACATCATCGCTGTCTGGCGATTAGAAAGGTGCCCTCCTCGCCCATGGATTCGATCTTTCAGTGACTGTGGATACTTCATATTTCCAAATAGTCGGTTAACATCGTAGTTTGCTTCGACCGAGATGTGCTGACATCCAGACATATGCTTGATTAGTTCCTCAGTAGGCTCGCCGAGATCAGTCATGAAACCGGCGCGTCCTTCAGGTCCGTTTAGGACGAATGCCACGTTTTCTGCATCATCATGAGGTATTGGAATAGGTAGCATGGATAGGTCCGGCCCCAGATCTCTCCTTTCTAGAGATTCAAACACTCGACATTGATTCACAGGGTCTAGGGAGAGCCTGGCACATGTCTCAAAGTTCGCATGGATTTCCACATCCCATTTTTTTGCAGCAGCACGTGCACTTTTGCCGTGATCTCCGTGGTGGTGGGTGATGAGGATTGCATCAAGGTCTTCGGGTTTAGCATATACCATCGCGAGGCGTCGTTCGATTTGCCTCATTGAGAATCCACAATCAATCAAAATTGTTGTTTCCTCAGTCCGCACCATGGCGGCATTGCCGCGGCTTCCAGAACCGAGGTGAACAATCTCCATCCTTGAGAGCCGCGAATAGGAGGACCTTGAACGACTCGGTTGAAGGCCTTGTAATCAGTGGATTATTCAGGCACTTACATTGATGGAGAGTGCCCCTTGTCCGAACACCGCTCCATCACCATGATAAGGCACTGAATC
>DAYJ01000092.1:5555-5971 GCA_002506875.1 Euryarchaeota archaeon UBA40
ATCACCATGATAAGGCACTGAATCAGAAACCTGAGACATTGGACCACCGGAGGTGATGCAGTGAGAAGACGACAGACAGCCCTACTTCTCGTTGTTCTGATGCTTAGTGGGCTTTCCTTCGCATCTCAGACTCGCCCATCAGCAGAGGTTCTCACAGTTAACCCAGGAGATACTGAGGGTGAAGGACCACCCGTCACGGATCAGGATAAAGATGGGATACCTGACCTCCATGAGGATCTATTTTCTCCTCTGATCAATGTCTCGTATCGTGGCGACATTGTCACAATACAAGGCCTCGACGCCACCAATGGTTCAGACAACATATCGGATAATGATCGGGACGGCCTCAGTGCTCTCATGGAATATTGTTGGCCCTACACATTGGATACGTGTTATAGTGAACGGAAATCCCTCAC
>DAYJ01000007.1 GCA_002506875.1 Euryarchaeota archaeon UBA40
GGGTGGATTGAAACCTTCGATCTCGATGGTGGACGCATTGATGCGGTGAAGCATGTTGATGATCTCGCAATCACCAATCTTGCGGTTAGGATTAACGAACGGTTCGAGACAGCTGGTACAGACATCTATCTCAAGGGTGAAACTGCAATGGGATGGGCAGGGCACGATCTTGCTTCAAACACAGAGCAGTATGATACAATCAACCAGTATATCGGGCCGAATGCCCTCGATGGTCAGGCGGATTTCGTGTTGTATCATGCTACCTCAGACCGAGTGTTCGCTACGGGCCAGGATGACTACATCCACCTCGACTATTGGACGGCACGAAGTCAGGATCAGTATGCCGAAGGCGCCGTGATGGTGCCGTTCGTGGGAAGCCACGATGTCTCTCGATTTTCTTCGCGAGCAGACCCAGGGACTGCGGATGAATGGAATCAGTGGGCTGAGCAGGGGCTTCCGGGTCAGCCTGGTACGGACGACCCATACCATGCATCCCTTCAGGCGCATGGATGGCTCTTGACCACTCCTGGAGCACCAATGATCTACATGGGTGACGAATACGGTGAGTTTGGCGGTGCCGATCCGGATAACCGTCACATGTGGCGTGACAACGAATCCCAGAACGACCGTGAGCGAGGCCTTCTAGAGAACATAAGTCAACTCGGAATTCTGAGGTCCGACTTGGAATCTCTTCGCCGTGGTGGCTATGTATCACTCCACAATGCTTCGGACATCGTCGTCTTTCAACGTTCAATCGGTGATCGTTCGAGCCTAGTCGCCTTGAATCGGGGTACGACGAATGCTTCCATCGACATCGGTTCGATGTACTCTGACCATAGGACTGTGTTTGGATTAGGTGGGATCGAGAATGGGACTCCCTTACTCAACGTGACTTCGCACAGTGTAACCATCTTGACGAATGAGACTATCCCGCAGAATCCTGTGCCTGATCCGATCGAAGGTTGCACAGACGTCAATGCGACCAATTACAGCCCCTCCGCAGAGGTCGACGATGGCTCCTGCGAATACCCTGCTCCAGATCCAATCGGAGGCTGTATGGATGTCAATGCGACCAATTACAATCCTTCTGCAGAGGTTAACGACGATTCCTGCGAGTACCCCGTTCCAGATCCAATCGGAGGCTGCATGGATGTCAATGCCACTAACCACAATTCTTCCGCAGAGGTTGACGACGGGTCTTGCGAGTACCTAGATGATGAGCCAGAACCGGTGCCTAATAACGAGACGAATAGTACAGATCCAGACCCAATTGTATGCTCGACGGATTTGTGCTGGGACGGCTCTAGTCGAAATTCAACCGATTGTTCCTGTCCATCTGAAGTGGCGAATGAATCGGATAATGAGAATAATACTGAGTTGGAGGTGCCCATTGACTCCGGTTCTGAGGTCGAAGAGGATAACAATTCAGATTCAGATATTGAAGATGAATCTTCATCAAATCAAAAACGACGACCGGTGCTAATCGTTGCCCTAGTCCTCGTTATCATTGTCTCTGTAACATTCATGTTTTTCCGTCGTTCATGATGTTCTAGGTCTTGTTTCGGATGCAATCTCTGTGAACCATTCGACAGAGTGACAGTTCAAATCATTCCATTCAAAGTTCCATCTCCAATTACGTTCTGTCGTACCGGGAGTGTTCATACGTGCTTCTGAACCAAGTTGTAGCACGTCCTGTAAGGGTATTATGCAGAGGAAAGCTGGAGATTTCATCGCAGTCCGTATCATCAATTCAATGGGCTTTTCACCCCATCCAACTGTGGTATCATTATCGTGTGTACCTGTGTATACTACCATGTTTTCTTTATGGTTCTCAGGATGATGTGGATTCTCAGCATCTTCGTTTGAGAATTGAAGAACTGCCATACCTGGGATCTCGTATCGCTTCCGTAGATTCTCTACTGTTTTTGGGATGATGCCTAGGTCTTCTGCGATAATCCCGTTTGGGTATGTATCTTTGAGGATCTTGAGTAGATCGTCACCAGGTCCAGTTTCCCATTGGCCATATTCAGCAGTGGGATGATGCGCTGGAATCGACCATGCTGATTCAAAGGCGCGAAAATGGTCGATTCGAACAAGATCAAAGAGACTGAACATTCGTCTCATACGCCTCACCCACCAATCGAAATTTTCGTCATGATGGCTCTCCCATCGGTACAATGGGGTGCCCCAGCGTTGCCCTGTATCAGAGAAGTAATCAGGTGGAACACCTGAGACGTGCGTGGGTTTACCCTCCTCGTCAAGGTGGAACCGATGGGGGGCTGACCAGACATCGGCTGAGTCGTGAGAGACGAAGAACGGGATGTCTCCATAAAGGCGGATTCCCATAGATGTGGCCATTTTCCGAAACCTCATCCATGCATGATTGAAGCGGGCCTGTTGTTCACAGATTTCTTTGAAACGAAGTTTCTCTTTTCCATTCAAATGGCAATCATTTCCAGTCCGACATCCTTCAGGCCATTCGGTCCATGGCGCCTCATCGAATCGTTCCTTTAGAACTCGGAAAAGCGCGTATTCCTCTACCCATCCACCTTGTTCCTCACAGAATTTAGTGACCTCCGTTTCTGTAATCTCTCTTTCATCTTGGGGTAGAAATAATTCCCAGCCAGCGAAGGCAGACGATGATGCATAAGGTGACCCATGTGGATCGGGAGGATGGATAGGGAGCATCTGCCAGACTGATACACCGGTCTCTTGGAGGTGATGGAGGAATCGAATCGCGCCGTTCTCACTTAGGTATGGTTCAGGAAGACTAGTCAAATGGCAGAGGATTCCGAGGCTTCGCTCTAATTTCCCTTGAGCCATCGTCTCAATCCATCCTGAATTGATCATAGAATCCAATGTAATCCCGAATCATTCTTGCTCCAGTGAATCCCGTACTAGCGGCCATTGAGGCCTGCATTATGCGGGTCCATTTTTCTCGATCGTTCTCCCAAACTGGGAGGACATCTTGTTCAAGGATCCGATACAGTGCCTTCACGTCCCGCTCATCGTCACGTTCGGTTTCAGAATCTCCGATAGCCCAGCCATTGACGCCGTGTATGCATGCCTCGGGCCACCATCCATCGAGGATGCTGAGGTTTGGAACACCATTCATGGCAGCCTTCATTCCACTTGTTCCAGAGGCCTCCATTGGCCGAATTGGATTGTTGAGCCATACATCTACTCCGCCAGTCATTACCTGGCCAATCTCCATCGAATAATCCGGGAGGAAGGCGACTGGGATCTCATTCTGTAGTTCCTCTGCTCCTTCGAAGATTTGTCGAATAAGGGCCTTACCTCCTTCATCCCGCGGATGTGCTTTTCCTGAGAAAACGAACTGAATACGGCCGGCACCAATCGCGCGCAGCCGTTCAAGATCTGAGAATACGAGATTTGCCCTCTTGTAGGTCGCAAATCGGCGGGCGAAACCGATGGTGAGTAGTTTGGGTTTGAGTTCTACGCCTGTGCGTTCCTTCACCATTTTTCGTAGTGCTCCCCTATTCTTCTCGCGTGCTTTAGATAGAGAATCTCTGGGAATACTTGGTGCATCTGAGATCCGATTCGATTCACTACGCCATCCCTCGATGTGTTCATCGAAAAGGGATGCAGTAGCGGGGCTCGTCCATGTCCTGTGATGGATTCCATTCGTGATGGGGTGAATCTTTGTACCTGGGAACATCTCTGAGGCTACTTTCGCATTAAGCCTCGAAACAGCATTCGTTTTCCCACATAGGCCGATGCCGAGATGGCTCATTGAACAGGTATCTCCACTGTCTGCTACTTTTTTTGCATCGGAGGGCAAGAGTTCACCGAGGACTTGCTCCACATCATTCCAAGCAAATCGATCATGTCCAGCAGGTACGGGAGTGTGGGTAGTGAAAAGCGTCCGCCTCCTCAATTCATCCCTTGACCATCCTCTGTTCAACATCTCTAAAGCTGCGAATGTACAATGCCCCTCATTTAGATGCAAACCCTCGATATCTACAGAAAGAGCATCGAGGGCATGGATTCCTCCTACGCCTAGGAGGTATTCCTGTCGGATCCGTATCGAGTCATCCCCTCCATAGAGACGTTCTCCGAGATTGGCGAATGTTTCTGGATTATTCTCATGCCTCGTATCGAGGAAAATGACATCCACAGTCGAGCCGTTGATTCCATTCACAGACATCCTCCAGAGTCGCGAGTAGAGTTGAGCACCATCGAGAGGGAGCGAGATTTCTATGCCTGTATCCTCCAGATGATGCGATGGGTCGATATCCCGGTAGGATTCTGTTTGAATTCCTCTCTCATCGAGGTGTTGTATCCCATACCCCTGGCGATAGAGAAGTGTGACTGCGACAAGATCAACTCCTGCATCTGCAGCGGATTTGATATGGTCTCCCGCAAGCACGCCGAGCCCTCCAGAGTAGGTATGTAGATCGGATTCCAGTCCGATTTCTGCAGAGATGTAGGCGATGGACATGGCGGTTTCACATCCTACTCGGAGTAACCCAATCCGCTTCCTGAGGGATATAATTCATCCTACAAGCAAATGTGGTCTAAATTGAGGTGAAAACCATATCATCGTGGCAGTAAACGGAGAACCATGGGTCGCAGGAGGGGGGTCGGGACATCTCTTCTGATTGTCTTCCTGTTTATCGGGCCAGGCCTGCTGGGAATTGCCTCAGCGGTGACGCCAGATGACATCGTAATCGATGGCGACATTAGCGATTGGCCTGCCGATACAACGATGGGTACGGATGCCAATGGTGTCGTGACCTATCTTACCTGGAATCAGACGCACCTCTCCTTCGGTTGGGATGGCACTGACCTATCCTCTGCTGATGAAGGCGCGGATATTTTCGTCTATCTAAACACCAGCGAGGGTGGCTCCCCCCTCTCCTCGGAATGGGGTTTCTCTCACGTTCTTCCGTTCGCTGCAGATCATGCCTTCGTCTTAGAGGACTCCACCTATCATGCCATCTTCACTCACCAATCGAGTGGCTGGGAGACTTCTCACGAGGAGAACGACGCGATGGACGTTCATACCTTCCCTGGCGACCGTTACATCGGTTGGTCAGGCAACATGGTGACTGAGATTTCCGTCCCTTGGTCGGCTATCGGTGACCCGACTCAGGTGGACTTTGTCGTCTGGGCGCAATGGCAGGATGCCGGCCATGTGTGGACCTCATTTCCTGCTCAGAATCCAGCATCATCCAATGGTGCAGAGACATTCACTCACATGTTTCATCTCCCTGACAGAAACGCGAGTATATCTCCCGATCACATCGAGATTAGGGCAGCGAATGTTATCGATAAGGAGCCAGATGCTCTCAATGTTGCAATTGTTTTTCATCAGCATCAACCATACTACAAGAATAAACTCACAGGTATGTTCGAACTTCCCTGGGTCCGTGTCCATGCAATGACGGAGTATGTTGACTCCCCAGGCATCCTTGCCCAGTATCCTGGTACGCAGGTAACTTACAACCTCGTACCTTCCTTCCTTGAGCAACTCGTTGATTATCACCGGAACGAGACACCAGATATCCATACGGACTTCGCCAGACGAGATTGGCCAACGAATCCAGACGGTACAGTCGCAGGGTATCCGAATGCAACCGATCTGGAACTGCATACGATGCAGTTCCAGTCCTTCTGGAATAGTGGTTGGATCTACAATGTCAGTGCCGAGGATCCCAACGCTTGGGTTATGCCTGCGAGTGTTCGCTACAAGGAAATTTACGATGAAACTCTCCACAATCTGAAGCCTGCGACCATTATGGATGACGATCTCCTTCCTGCCCAAGATCTCCTCGATCTCCAGGTACTCTGGTATCTCTTCCAGTTCTCTCCCGACTATGTGCAGGGCGAGTATGCTCCTTTTTTCGATAATCCTTCGACCTACAGTGCCCCTTCGCAGACGGACCAAGGACTGATGGATCTCTTCACCAAGGGTCGTGATTATACTCCTGCCGACCTCACCTACGTAATCGACCAGCAGCACGCACACATGGCGAACGTTTTGCCGATGTACAGTCAACTTGCGGCAGCAGGTCAAGTTGAACTGACAACAACGCCATACTATCACCCAATCATGCCACTCCTGATGATGGATGGCTGGACCTTCGAAGATGGCATCCGTGTCAACAAGGATGCATGGCCTGACGATGTTCGGGCCCACCTCACAAACGGAATGAATCTATTCGAAGCTGAGCTTGGCTTCAGGCCCACCGGTATGTGGCCTTCAGAGGAAGCAGTTTCACCTCCAATGGTTCAGCCCGTGACTGATGTGGGAATTCAATGGATGGTTACAGATGAGGAAATTCTCGCCAAATCTACGATGTCGGGTGGAGGGTCTATCGATGTCGATGATGCTGCACAACTGGCAACACCATGGATGGTAGAGGGCGATTCAGGTGGCGAGATAGCCGTAATTTTCCGTGATCGTGTCATCTCTGACCGAGTTGCGTTCCAGTATGGTTCGATGACACCGGAGGCCGCAGTTTCGGACTTCCTGTCCTACCTCGATGGTATTCGTTCAGATCTTCTAGCTGCTGGAGAGGATCCCAGTGAGCATCTTCTCACTGTTGCGATGGATGGTGAGAATTGGATGTTCATGTCTGAGTTCCAGCATACCGACAATGCCCGTCCATTCATACATGAATGGTATTCACGTCTAGAATCTCATCCAACTGTGGTGACTACGACTCCCTCGGCTTTCCTCGAGAAGAATCTCACATTACCTCAAATTGAGACGATTGGGACCGGTTCGTGGATTGATGGTACATTGAGCACCTGGGCCGGTGAGGCAGATGAGAGCCTTGCATGGCAGCGCCTAGTTGAAGCAAGGACTGCCTTAGTGGACTTCGAGGCTGAGAACCCGAATGCACCTGGTCTTGATCTTGCTTGGGAATCACTCTACATCGCGGAGGGGAGTGATTGGTACTGGTGGTATGGGCTAGATCAGGACAGTGGCTATGACGAAATGTGGGATGTTCTGTTCAAGGTGCATCTCTCCAATATCTATCGTGCAATCAATCTCGATCTTCCTCCGTATCTCCAAGATCTATGGACAAATCCTGCTTTGCCAGATGAGGCTGCGAGCGCTATCATCGAGCCGATGATTGATGGGATCGCTCTTCCCGGTGAATGGGATGGTTCGGCGGTGTACACTGCAGATTCGGTTAATGGTGGCGATTTGGACATTGAATCGTTCCATCTCGGCTACGATGCTTCGAACCTTTACATCCGAGTGGACATGAATGGGCCAGATATCTTGAATTCTCTCGGTGAAAATCGTGATGCGGATCTTGCGATTTACTTCATGCAGCCGAACGCTCAGAATTTCAACGAGGTCCAGACAAACTTCAGAACCTACTACGGGAATCAAGTTCTTGGCTTCCCAGCTAAGCGTATGGTCGCCTTTGATTTCGCTCAACTGCGAGATGATGGGCAGGCAAAGTGGAACCTTTTCGATGCACGAGGAAAGGTTGGCGATAATGAGCAGTGGGCTCTGACAGGGTCCTCGATTCTTGGTGGATGCGCTGGAGACGAAGTATACGAGTTCCGCATCCCTTGGTCTGATCTCGGTCTCGCACCCCGCTATACAACCAGAGTCAAGGTAGTGTCTGCGTGGACGGATTCCCTTGCTTACGGTGACGGGGATGACATGGAGGTCGCTCCACCGGCGCCCGCTGAGATAGTTCTTCCAGATCTTGAGGAATGGGTCACTTTACTCGAATTTGATGATCCAGCGGGTGACGAGACAGGAGATGGAGACTACACCTATCCTCTCGCAGGTGATTTCACACCCGGAAATGGCCTCTTCGATGCGACTTCAATCAAGATTAGTCAGAGTGCTTGGAATGCACGTTTTGAGATTGAGATGGCTGAAATGACGGATTACTGGAGTTTGTCCAACGGATTTAGTCATCAAATTGTTCAGATTTATGTTGATCAAAGTGAGAATCCTGCAGGTCGGACAGATATGCTGGAAGGAGCCAATGCAATGGTCCATTCTGATTGGGCATGGGAGGTCGCCATCTCTGCGACAGGTGAGCCCGGTGCTGTGAAGGCAGTCGATGCCATCACTGGTGAAACGAGTGCGAAGGGTATCGAGGTTTCAGGTGATGTTGGTACGAAGACGATTACAATCACAGTATCGAAGAACGTAATCGGCCCAGATGTTCCAGATTATCGATTCATTATCGTGGTGGGGAGCCAAGACGGCTTCGGACCAGGTAAGTGGCGTGACGTCGATACGACAGCGAAAACATGGCGGCTCGGAGGGGGTGCAGACCCATCTCCTGTAGATGGTATCGACTATGATCCAAACATCCTCGATATGCTTCTTCTAGGGGATAATCAGAGCACCATGCTCTCCAGTTACGATGTAGATCAACAGCAACACGCGATTCTTACCGGTTTTGAGCTCCCAGAGGTCGCTCAGCAGGTCTATGGGGCTAAAGTCGCTGGCACGACATCCTCCTCGGCGATTATCGAATGGTCAACAACTCAGCCTGAGGCAGGCTTCGTCTCATGTACAGAATTGGAAACCGCCTCTTACATGGTATGGAATGAATCAACCCTCGTTCCAGAGAGTGGCTCTGCACTGACTCACACGCTTCAACTCAATGGCTTGGACGCCTCGTCTTCCTATACGTGCAATATCACAGTCGGAGATTCTACAGCAGTTTCAATCGCCTTCAATACTTCAAGTGTAATTGATGAAACGCCTCCAGAGGTGCTCAACCTCGCCCTCGAAATAATCCCTGGAGGTAAG
>DAYJ01000066.1 GCA_002506875.1 Euryarchaeota archaeon UBA40
GGTGTCCCACAATGGCAAAGTGACGCATTCGACGTCCTCACATAGGTAGTTCGAAGTCGGTATCATCGCTCATCATCGATTTCATCTGCTTACGTAGTTGGCGATTTCCTCGAATACCCTTCATCATCTTACGGCTACGATTCCATTGTGCTAGGAGCTCTCGCACATCCTTTTCGTTGACTCCCGAGCCCTTAGCGATACGTCGAATGCGTTCCGCCTTCAAAACCTGAGGTTCGTCTTTTTCATGGGATGTCATGGAATCCATGATGACCTTGAAGCGCTCCAAGTTTCCTTGCATTTGTTCTTTTTGTGAGCGTCCCATGGCTCCAAGGCCTCCAAACATACCAGCTGGAAGATGTGAAAGGATACGGTCAACAGTTCCAATCTTCGACATCATCTCCATTTGCTGGGACATATCATTCAATGAGAACCGACCAGACATGAGCCTCTCTGTTAGGCGCATTGCCTCCTCTTGATCCAAATCTTCAGGTGCAAGATCAATCAGGCCCTGGATGTCTCCCATCCCAAGAAGGCGCGAGATGAAACGATCTCCCTCAAACTTCTCAAGGTCTTCAACACGTTCACCTTCCCCGATAAAGACGATGGGAGATCCTGTAGTTGCGACGGCTGACAGGGCTCCGCCGCCTCGAGCGGTACCGTCCATCTTCGTGACGATGACTCCAGTGACGCCGACAAGTTCGTGGAATTTAGCAGCAACGGGGCCTGCTGCTTGACCGACTTGTGCATCAATTACGAGTAGAGTTTCAGTTGCCTTCACGAGGTCAGCAATGTCCAGAAGTTCAGCTTGGAGGTCTTCGTCTAATTGGTCACGACCTGCGGTGTCAACAATTAGCACATCCTTGTTGCCGAGAGACACGATACCATTCTTGACAATCGAAGCAGCATCTGGGTTTTCTGGTTCTCCATATACGTCAATCCCATGGGGCTCGAGTAGCTGACAGAGTTGAGCATAAGCGCCTGGCCGATGCACATCTGCCTCAATCACACCGATATCCAACTTATGCTTCCGTTTCCACCACGCAGCCATTTTGGCCGTGGTAGTTGTCTTCCCTTGTCCGTAAAGTCCGACCATTAGTACACGCTGATTGAAAGGGATAATCTCCTTCGGTGCACCAAGCATCCGTACGAGTTCCATGTAGATGATGTTCATTGCGTGGGTCTGCAGGGTAACGCCCGGGCGAGGTTCGTCTTCCTTCATTCTACGTTCCAAGCGATCAGTGATTTCCTTTGTCTGGCGGACGTTGAAATCAGCGGACAGGAGCGCTCTCCTGAGGTCTCTAACCATTGCACGGAGTTCTTCTTCGTCGATAGTCCGCTTGCCACGAAGTCGACCCAACGCACCTTGGATGCCACGTCTGAGTCCCTCAAGGGCCATAGGTCGACGTGGAGCCGGTTCGGTTTGAAGCCAACGGCTAATCTATCCTATTAGCGAGGGATGTGGACTGAGAGTAAATCACCATTGAACTGTGCTTGAACAGCGTTTGAATCGAAATCCCTGCCAATATTCAGGCTCTTTTCTTGACCATTTAATGAGATATATAGAACTCCATCCTCACCTCTCAATCCCATTTCACTACGATCTGCACCAGGAAGATGGAGAGTATAGGTTGTCCCATCATCCGATTCTTCCCGTACTTCCGAACGAATGACATCAAAGTACATCGGTGTACCGATTCGTAACTCTGTAGAACTTGGGTTCGTGGGTTCGGCAGCACCCAATAGGTGACTTCCTACGCGCCTCAGATGATCAAGGCCATGGATATCAGAGGATTCTAGTGGTACAGTGTGGATGCTAAGGCCCTCGTAGCGATCTTTGATTTCGGCAAGGTAGCCTTGTTCGATATCACGTCGGCTCTGAAGGAATGGATGATCCAAGTTTGGTGTGCAACGGTTCACAAGGATACGATCGACGAGAATCTGGTATTCTGCTAGAGCATCAGCTGCACGAATTGACTCAGATACTGCCATTCTCTCAGGTATAGTCACTAACGAGAAGGTGGTTACCGTGTCGTCCGCCATTATCCTACGAACGTGTCGTACACGCCTTTGGAACCGTTCAATTTCTCCTCGAATCTCTTTTTCCCGTGAGCCTCCCATTAGCATAGCCCGAATCCCTCCAGTCATACGCATCAGCCTAAGTATCCTGTCCGTCCACCCATCTAGAATCTCAGGGAGTCCAAGGAATCGAAGTGTATGCCCTGTTGGGGCGGTATCGAAAACTACGACATCATGTCGAGGATTCTCTACATGCCGGAGTATAGTCTCGAAAGCCATTGCTTCATCCATCCCGGGAAGCATCAGATCTGAAGCATCCATCGTCTCAGCTTCATTCTTGATTCCGTCTACGGTATCTTGACCAAGAATCGCACTGAGTGGGCCACTGGTTGCACCTCCCATTGCTTGACTAAGCATTGGCATCAGTGCGGATGCTCCCATCTCAGGATCTAGTTCGAGGCCCTCGAGATTGGGTACTCCGGGAACTGGTGTGGGTTTAGGGCCTAGATTTGCTTCTAAAGAATCAGAGGTTGAATGTGCCGGGTCACTTGATATGAGTAGTGTGCGAAGGCCTGAATCAGCCAACCATACTGCAGTTGCAGCTGCCATTGTCGTCTTCCCGACACCGCCCTTGCCACCAAAGAGTAGGAGTCGCACCATGGCGTATCGAGTGGAACCCACTTCTTGAACCAACGTAATGCGGCGGATATTTCACAGAGAAGCCGCTGGAAGAGTCATGGAAGTGACAGAATTGCCACAATGGCAGTTCCAAGTTGCGATGCTCATTGGACTGATTACGTTCACGATGGCATGGGCTCGTGGGATGCGGCGTTACACTCCGATTCAGGACCTTTCACAAGCCTACAAAGCCCTGATAATTGGTTTCATTGGTGGTGCTATTCTCGCCTCTGCTCTTGACATCTGGGTATTCCGACGTATGTATGAAGATCTAGCCCAGGATTCGATATATCTCGTGGAAATGGGGGCGTTGTTGTTACTTGCAGGATGGGCAGAGGGTGCCCTTTGTGTTTATCTCTGTTCAAGGTCAGAGCGAAAGGTTACCTCTGCTGCGACAACAACTGGTTATGCATTCGGTATCGGTAGTGCAGCAATGACGACCGCTGTTGCTGCCGTCAGAATCTTCGATCCAGCACTTGCTTCCATTGGTTCAGATGTTCATGGATTTGGCATAGATACAATCCTCGTCTCTGTTTTAATTGGTGTGTCTGCAGGCTTTACCTTCGCACCTCTCGGTAGTGCTCAAGGTGCCCTAGTCCGCCACAAGGAACGGTTCACACCTCTTGTCCTTACAGGGGCGGGTCGCGCTGCAGTGCGCCTTTGCATTTATCTCGCTGTACTTGTCAGCCCCATAGCTCTAGGTTTCGGACTAGCGCTCGCATTATGGCTTGATGCACGGGCCAACAATCGCTGGCTTCCAAGTAGTCTTACTCCATTGCAACTTAGAGTAGAACGACGAATGCTCAAGAATCGAAAACTTGGCCAACCAGATATCGAAGAGGAATGAGCCTGAATTAGGGATTGCTTGCTCAAGGTTCATGAATCGGTTCGCTGAGTTTCGTTGGATGCCCCGCTGTCCTCACTGTCGGGCTCCAATGTCGGGCCGGTTCATCATCTGTGAGACATGTGGCCGTGTGACCTCCGGTTCTAGTGGTTTACAGGCTAGAATCTCTCCTTCAGAAGGTGCACCATCTGGAATGGGGGGGCGCGGTGGAAGCCGTCCCAGTCGTAAGGCGATTAAGGGTGCAGCACCGGGGAGGCGTAAACAAGCAAGTGCTCCTCCTCCTCCGGCTGAAATTCAACGAAGAATGGCACTTCGGCAGTTGAGTGGAGATGATGCTCCTCGACGTTTAATCGTCCGTAAAAAAGAACAGAGGAAAGCAGCTTTTGCATTGGTCCTTGTTGCATTAATTCTGTTTACTCCCGTCCAAGATCCTCTTGTAGATGGAATTGAGGACTCTTTCGGCAACCTCCTCGATTTAGTCACGCCTAGTACGACTCATCCACTAGAGGCATCTTACACGCTTCGGAGTACCTATGAATATGAGTTCGGCCCATCATCATCTGATTCTGGCTTTATGTATAAACTTCCGATACCTCAGTCTGAACGAACTGCTGCTGGATTCTCAGATATACTCGCGACTAAGACTGATGGAGGAACCATCCCTGCACCTGTATTGCAGCGTGTAGTTTCGATGAAGGTAGGGTCGGGTGCTGCTGTAGTCGATGTTCCACTTACAGGGGGGGTTGTGCGCGATTCTAGCAGCGCAATCACTCTTGAAGACGGTTACTCTCAGGTCTTCTGGCCTGCGCCTGGAGGTACTGGAAGTGAAGATTGCCAATATGGCCGTTGCTTAATCTGGTCTGGAGCTATACCTCAATCGTCATCCATTGAGAGTGCATTGTTGAATGTTGAATATGAAATTGAATCGTACTCATACACTTGGTGGACTGAGGCTGATCTCCCCTCTTCGGTTACTGGTATGACAGGTGGAAATGGAATCTCTAAATCGACATCAGGTACCTTCGATGATTTGGACGATACAGGAATTGGATTCTATACTCAGAGATTTGGAGATGCACAGTTCTATGATCGTCTCAACGGAGGGGGCGACTACGCGATTGATGGAAATGATCCTATTGTCCAGAGTGTAGCTGACAACATCCTCGCATCTCTCTCACCCGATGATCGGGACAACGTGTTTGCATTCAGTCATGCAGCCTTCATCTGGGTGCGTGACAATGTCGTATATGCCAAGGGTTTGGAAAATCCACGTAGTGGTCCCGATTGCATTAATGCAGGTATAGGTGATTGTGATGAACAGTCAAACGCTTGGATGTCTATACTGCGAACTAAGCAGGTTCCGACATGGTATGAGATGGGTGTTTTGGGTTCAGGCGATTTCAGAGAATGGGAATCTCATGGTTGGTCAAACATTGCTCTTCCATTAAGCGATGAAGCATGTGAATCTCGCGGTATTAATCCGACATCTTGCTATGTCACTGCTGTCGTCGATGTTGTGAACAATAAGTGGTTGCTATACACTCCTACAGTGTATTCCAATTTTGTCCAGACCTGGGACCACACTGGGGATGATGTCAACAGCGTCTATATGAGAATCAGTTACGATCCGAACCTCCGCTCCTTTGACGTTGGATATTCGGTGGTCGGAACGCCGACAGCGCCAGAGGGAACATTCACTTTAGGGTGGGTTCAAGGAGAATAACACTCAAGACCCCCCCCGCGGGCAGACATTTGAGAGGCGACAATGCGCAACTTCGTTATTGCAGGGGCCGGTGAGGTCGGTCGAGGCATTGCTCAAGCGCTTATTTATGAGCGTAAGAATGTCATTTTAGTCGACCTAAATCCGGATGCTCTGAAGCAGGCATCAACACTTGAATGTCTACTCATATCCGGAGATATCCTCACGAATAAGGCGATGGATCATGTTGGTATTTTGAACTGTGAGATGTTCATTGCTGTGACAGATTCAGACGAGAGAAATATTCTTGCTTGCACCTTCGCAAAGCGTGTTTTCGAGATGCGGGGAGGTAATCCAGGAGATATGGTGGCTATCGCGCGTGTCAACAGGATGCCATTATTTCGAGAGATGGATCGGTCCGATTATACGGGCTGGACTGGTATCGATCATATTGCTAATGCGGATAAGGTGATTGTTGAGGAACTAACGGCAGGTCTTGTTTCGCCCCAGATTCTCCATACTGTTCCAATGGGGAATGGGACACTAATATGTGTCTCAAGAGTGGCGGAAGGAAGTGCTCTGGTAGGCGGTCCTCTGTTGCAGATGGCAGAAGATATCGACGGACTTCCCCCTCCAATTGGTATTGTTGGAAGCGGTGGTCGCTCATCCATAGTGAATGAGGCGACAGAGGCAGAGATGGGCGACCTTCTCCTATTCGCTGCAACTGGTTCCCATGTTCAGACACGAATTACATCCGCTTGTGGATTTGTTTCAAAGCCCATGGTTAATCACCCACGGGTCATCATTTTTGGAGCCACGCCTGTAGGTAAGGATTTGGCTGAACATTACCTTGCCCAGGATTCGAATGTCACTGTTGTAGAACCTGATCTTATCGCTGCAAATGATCTAGTTGGGTCAGAGGCTGGAAATCATCGTCGACTAGACGTAATTCACGGCGAGCCAGATGATGTGGAACTTCTGAAAGACATTGGGATTGCTAATCATGATATCGCGATTAGCACAATGGACGACGACAATGGAGCGATTGCTATTGCGATGCGTGCTGTTGACGAAGGTGTTGAGAGAGCCGGACTCCTTGTGGATGATTCTACCCTAGTCGATACAGTTCGTAGAATCGGTCTTACCCGTGCAGTGTCTCGAAGAGAGGTCACTGTAGGGGCCGTATTGGAGCATGTTCACTCATATGTAGAGGGTCGCTTCCAAATTATTCGACATGCTAAGGAATTTGTTGCGATGACAGTTATGATGTCGGAGGGCCACAAATACATTGGTTGGTCGTTAGAGAAGGTTCAGAGTAAACTGAAGGCGGATGCAAAAATTGTGGCACTTGAACGAGTTGTTGCAGATCGTGGTTTGATTACCTTCCCTCCGGATGGTGAGATGGTTCTCGAAGTGGAGGATCGTATTGTCATCGTTGGCTTGCGGGATTCGATTCAGCAGGTGGAAGCCAAGCTGAGGTCATGATTCATGCGCGCTGCTCCAATTCTCCACTTGATGGGATGGACCTTAACGGTAGTATCTCTCCCTCTTTTTGCTGTAGGTTTGTCCGCTATTGGTCTTGAAGACGGAGATTTCACTTTCATTTTCCAAGCTTTCCTCGGGCCAACCGTCGTCTCCGCAGCTACTGGAATTCTATTGATACGTACCTTCAACCATCGATATGATCAGGAGGATGGTGTCCGTGATCGTGAAGCTGTGACTGCTGTTGCATTAGGTTGGCTCGTGGTTATCTTCTTTGGAGGGATGCCATATTGGTTTGGTGGTACGTTTAACGGGCCATTGCACTTCGTTGAGGGGAGTGCAGGCTTCTGGGATGTTGCCCTTGGACTGTTACATTCCTGGTTTGAATCAATGTCCGGATTCACAACCACTGGCGCCACAATGATTGATCCAATGACAAGTCCACTCTGTGTAATCGGTGAGGATTGTATCGCTAGTCAGAAGCGTAGCATCCTACTTTGGCGTAGTTTGACGCAGTGGTTGGGAGGCATGGGTGTCATTATGCTTAGTATCTTGATTCTTGGACGATGGATTGGAGGAGGATTGTCTGCAGCTACAGCAGAACTCACAGGGCCGAGTCTCTCGAGGCTTGGACCTAAACTTCAGCACACTGCTCAGATTCTCTGGGGGATTTACCTACTTCTTACCCTACTTGAGTGGATTTTGCTCTTTGTATTAACCGAAATGGATTGGTTTGACTCATTGAATCATGCTTTCACCACGATGGCATCCGGAGGTTTCAGTACATATGATGCCGGGATTATGCATTTCGATTCAGTGAAGATTGAACTCATCATCACTGTGTTCATGATTCTTACAGGTGTCAACTACAGCCTATTCCACATCTCCTTCCGAGGTGGTGTGAAGGAAGCGCTCAAGGATGAGGAACTTCGACTTTATCTCGGTGTGCTATTCCTTGCATGGCTTGGCATGGTGTTCAGCCTATCGAGTAAGGGTGATCATGGTTTATTGGAATCTGCTCGGTATGCGATGTTCCAAACAGCATCTATTGGGACATCTACAGGTTATGCATCTGCGGACTATGCTGTATGGCCAAGCCTCTCACTCTTGATTCTCTTATTCCTGATGATTGTAGGTGCATCAGCGGGTTCTACTTCGGGAGGACTCAAGATTCTACGATTGAAGATAGCATACGAAATCGTTCGTCAGGAGATCGGTCGAATTGTCCAACCCCGTTCTGTCCGTTCAATACGGATGAATGGTGAAGTTGTTCCATTGAGTAAAGTGCAGGTGGTTCTTGGTATGCTATCAGCCTGGGCTGTAAGTGCAGTTGTTGGTACGACTCTTATTGCAATATTCGAACCCAATCTTGATCTTGAATCTGTTCTGAGCCTGTCTCTTTCTTGTCTTGGAAATACAGGCCCTGCTTTGGGCACCTATGGGCCAACTGCTACATGGGCTTCGATGAATGCACCTACCATGTTGATTACTACCTTGATGATGTGGCTCGGTCGACTCGAGATTCTAACCGTACTCGTCGTATTCAATCCACGTGCTTGGCGATTGTGAGTTGTCAGAAGGAATCTAGACTGAATTGAGTCCCTGACACTTCTTCGCTTTCAGTGTCAAGGCTAACTGTTTCTCTATCCTCTTCGACAGGCTTAGTTTCAGGGATTGGAGTGGGTTCTGGTTCCACTGAAAACCGTTCAAGAATTTTCTTTCCCAAGGCGGAAGTTCGTCGAATCCCGTGGAGAGCGAGATGGTCTTCTGCCATTAGTCCGATTCTTTGTGATAGTCGGATATCCTCTGGATTGCTAGCCATACGATCTTCATGCATTGCGAGTAGGATAGGGTAGAGGCTTTCCCGACCTGCGGCATGACTCGTACCAACGGCTTCGGAGAGAATCTGATTCGCAGATCCAGTAGTCCACCCTTCACGTCCTCTACGAAGCGTATCTGGATAACTGACGTCGGGCCTAGATTTCAGGCCCGGGGCTCGTGCTGCAGCACCCATCAGTTCGTAGGTCCAATACCATGCCCGGTATGCAGTTGATGCGAAGGTCTGACGATGTGACCATTCTGCGCGCTTCAGTGCTCGTACAGCCATGGCGAGGTCTTCATGTTCAGTTCGATTAATCGCAGTAGTCCAAGAGAGCCAAGTGCGTAGTTCAGATGGGCTTCTGTCCAGTTCACGAGCGACTGTTGCAGCGTCACGATTCGTAGGTGCCTCAAACATTCGTTTCACTCCTTCAAACACTTCGACATGTGCATCGCGTCGACCAATCTCAATCTGATCTAATGCTGATTGCAGATTGATATGGCCATTTTCAAAGGCGCATTGTAAATCGTTGATGAGAGCACGGATATCACCTGAGTTGTTACGCACCATCGCGTCGAGAGCGGGGCCATCAATGCTAACTCCCTCCTCCTTGAGGACGCGTAGTGCGATGGTTTCTAGGTCCATCGCGGTCACACGCCGGAATTCAATGATGTCGGCGTATTTGCGAATTCTCGTTTCGTTCGTACGCCAATCTGAACGACCATAGAGCCGCATTTTGTCATTACAGGTCATGATAACAGGTTGTTGTGTTTCTTCTAAGATGCGGAGAAGTTCTGCCTTTCCGCCACTGTCTCCTTTGAGGCCTCCTTCCTTCTCTGTATCGTAGGTTCGCTCGATTCTTTTTTCTGAAACTTTCCTGAACGATCCCCCTAGATGATCAACCTCGTCTAGGAGGATGAGTGTTCGGCTGGTATTCTGGCCAGCTGATGACCAACTGTCCAAAGAGGAATGAACAGCTCCACTCATTGCAGCCCGTCGTAGAACAGCGGCGTTGCGCTGCTCTGATGCATTGAGTTCGACAACGTTCCATCCAAATTCTGCCGCCGTTGCGTGTGCGATTGTTGTCTTTCCGATTCCAGGGGGTCCGACTAGTAAGAGTCCTTTTCTCTCTGGCGTCCCCTTCGACCAAGAACGAAGCCATGTCTCGATTCGTTTTCTCGGCCCGTCGTTTCCGACGAGTGCTGCCATCCGGTCGGGGCGATGTCTCTCGCTCCAATCCTCGGAGGTGTTCTCCATCGTCCCTTGTTGCCATCGGATGGCCTTGAACATTGGTCAGTTGAAATTGTCTGAGAGCGTTCGGAATCGTAGTTGTTCCAAGAGATCATCGATAGTAATTCGAATCTGACTTTGATTATCTCTACTCCTTACGGTGATGGTTCTGTCTTCAATCGTTTGATAATCGACTGTAATAGCCCACGGTATTCCAATTTCGTCAGCTCTTGCATAGCGTCGACCAATCGACTTTCCAAAGGCATCGATGGTTGGAACTAGCCCAGGGATTGAGCAGATATCTCGGAACAAAGATTCGGCCATTCCAGGCATTCCGTCCTTGTTGAAGAGTGGCAAGACGACAGCATCGTAGGGTGCAACATCTTCGGGTAGACGCATGATGTCATAGGATTCCCCTTCCTTTTCGATACGATTGAATGAATGATCCATCATGTGCCAGATAATTCGGTCAATACCGAAGGCTGGTTCGATAACATGAGGGGTGAACCATTCACCATTAATGGTGTATCTGACTCGCCTTGATTCGACCATTCCATCTTCAATTGTGACCACGTTTCCGTTTGTTAATGTCAGAGGGAATGGTGTCGATTCAGGTGCTTCTTCGATCGCTTCAAGAGCTTCTATCACCATCTTTGCCTCGCCCCTGAATGCCGGGCCAATTTGAGCTTGTACAGGAGCCCAAGTGGTCTTATCGACGTGTATGGGTTCTGGATATTCTCTCCAAGCCCGTAATTCTGTACTTCCTGAAGCTGAAGCATGTGCCTCCAGATCGTAGCATCCTCGATGAGCAATACCTACACATTCAATCCAGCCGTAACAGCCATGAATTTCAAGATCCCAGCAGTCGGAAGCGTAGTGTGCCATTTCATCCTGCTCATGTTGCCTGAATCGCATCCGGTTTGGGTCAATACCGAGTTGAATCATTAGTCGGTATGTTTCCAGCATGAAATGGCCTACGACGGGATGTCGAACTATACCTGCTTCCAAGGCAGGAATCATTTCAGAAGACAATGGTTCAGAGTGATCCCCTTTTGGATCTGGGATGAGGTTGATTGGGACATCGTTTCTAGCAACTTCCGTGAGATCGACATCTGCTTCGGGATCGATGAAGTACTCAAGTTCAGCCATATTGAATTCACGCTGCCGAATCATTCCCTGGCGCGGGCTAATCTCGTTACGGTACCCCTTCCCAACTTGCACTGCTCCAAAGGGTAACCGCTGCTTGAAGTGGCGATAAATCGAAGGGTAGTTGGTAAACATCCCTTGGGCTGTTTCGGGGCGGAGAAAGGCGCTACGTCCTGTTCCTACTGGGCCTATTGAGGTAGGGAACATGAGGTTCATCGGTGCGCTACCAGCCCAATCATTGGCTGAACAGGATGGGCATTCAATGGAATGTTCTGAGAGGGCTGTATCAAGTTGAGTCGCATCTAACGCATCCGGATTTTTCACATGCCCCTCTAGCAGTTGGTCTGCCCGTTCCACGGCTTCACATGATTGACACTGAACAGCATGATCGTTGAATGCACCCACATGTCCACTCGCTTCAAGCACCTGGTGAGGGGTTACTGTTGGACTATTGATCTCGACAATGTTTCCAAGTCGAAGCCAGTGGTGTAACCAAATTTCTTGAGTCCGCCTAAGGATACGCCCACCCACGGGGCCGTAATCGAATAGACCGGCGACTCCCCCGTATAGTTCGAATGCGGGTCGAACGACACCTCGTCGCTTGAACATCGCCATCAGGGTCTGGACCCTGTCCTCGTTCTCACTCATGATTATCTATCGCTTGGCACGCCGCTTCTCAATCCTTCGCACTGAAATGGCCTCAAGACCATCTCATTTGGATTCATAATAGGTATGGCATCACTTGCAACTCAAATTCTCATGTTCAATAGGTGAGTAAAGTGTAATCTGTTTGGATAGCGTTATAACCTCGTTCAGGTGCCGTCCAGACGCCGATTTGGAAAAGGATTCAACAATGGAACCAGTATATGCAACAGAGCCTGCGGAAACGCAGGATTTACTCGATTCCCTCTGCCCTCCCGTTAGGAATTGGTTCAAGGATAAATTTCCTGATTTCACAGACCCTCAGAAATTGGCAATACCGGCTCTTCAGCGTGGCGATCATCTTCTCCTCTGTTCTCCGACTGGAAGTGGAAAGACTCTGACAGCATTCCTAAGCATAATCGATGACCTTGTCCGACGTTCAATGGAAGGCACTCTGGAGAAAGCAATCCATTGCGTTTACATCTCTCCGATTAAGGCGCTGGCAAATGATATCCAACGCAATCTGATTGATCCTCTACGGGAGATTAAGGAGACTTATCTCCCCAATAGGGCACAGGACATAGTAGTCGGTCTCAGAACTGGAGATACTCCGCAGTCGGAACGTCAGAAGATGCTCAGGCATCCTCCTCATATCCTCATTACTACTCCTGAATCACTTGCCCTAGCAGTCGGCTCTAAGCGATTCAGGCCGATTCTTCAGAATCTGAGGTACATGGTTGTTGATGAGATGCATTCCATGGTTCCAACAAAGAGGGGGACTCATCTCGCCCTTACTCTCGCCCATTTGGACCATACGATTTCCAAGCCTGTGCAGAGAATAGGTATCTCTGCAACTATGGAACCATTGTCTACAGTCGCAGATTTCCTCGTCTCATCGAGTAGTTCCATCGACACTCGCCCGGTCCAGATTGCTCACGTTTCAGGATCGAGAAAACTCGATTTAGACATTATTCTACCAGCACGAGATTTCAATGTCCGGCCTCTGAAGGAGATTCTGGATCTGAATATCCCTCACATTCGGACTTTGGTTGAGGCTCACAATACCACACTTGTATTTGCAAACACGAGGAAGATGACTGAGGTCATTGTTCAGAAGTTGAGGGTAGCTGGCGTCCAGGGTGTCGAAGGCCACCATGGTTCAATGGACAAGAAAATCCGCTTGGATGTGGAGCAGCGTCTGAAACGCGGTGAACTTCGTTGTGTTGTGTCTTCGTCCAGCCTTGAGATGGGAATAGACATCGGTTCTGTCGACATGGTAGTTCAAGTTGGTTCTCCTGGAAGTATCGCAACCGCTTTGCAGAGGGTTGGCCGGGCAGGTCACCAGGTAGGTGGAGTGCCAAGAGCACGAATGCTACCTACGAGTCCACATGATCTCCTTGAATTGGTGGCTCTACAGAATGCAATCCTTACCGGTCGAATGGATCAACTTCGTTTCCCTGAACGTTGTCTCGATGTGGTAGCCCAGTTCCTCATTGGACTTGTTATTCAACAAGAGTGGGATATCGATGAGGCGTACGAACTCGTCGTCTCTTCATGGCCTTACAGAGAACTTGGTTATGACGATTTTATCGAGGTACTTGACATGCTCCATGAAGAGCGACGTGTCTGGGTAGATTGGGAGGAGAATATTTACTCAAAGCGTGGATTCAGTCAGATGATTTACTACACCAACATCGGGACAATTTCTGCAGATAATAACTACCTAGTTTTCACTCAGGATGGTACCCTCGTTGGTCAGCTTTCATCATCTTTCGTTCAGAACCTCCGAGGTGGAGATGTTTTCCTTCTTGGAGGACAAACCTACCGTGTCCATGCAATCAACTCAACACGTGTGAATGTGAGTCCAGTCACCGGGCATCGTCCTACAGTTCCATCGTGGACAGGGGAGGCTATGAGTCGGACACGGGAACTTTCAGATGCTGTTCTTGAAGTCCTAGATCAAGTTGCTAGAGTAGTTCGTATCCAGAAGGACCCGCGGCAAGTGTTTGAACAGATCTACAGGTTGAGTTCGCCTGTTTCTAACAGTCTAGCAGAGTTCCTTGAGGAACATCTCCGTGAGACATTCCTAGTACCTACTCCACATCGTATTCTTGTTGAGGAAATTGAGGGCAGTATGCCCACTTATGTTGTCACAACATGCCGTGGTAGAGCTTTCAACATGGCGCTTGGTAATCTCTTTGCCGCCTTAGCTGAAGCTGATGAAATCAAAGTTATTGAAGCATCGTTCGATGAAAACGGCTTCCTTCTCAAACTGACTAAAGAGGTCAACATAGGTCTTGTTCCTGGTCTTCTAAGCGAAGGAAATGGCCGTGAGATAATCCGTAAATTCCTCATTGATTCACAATTATTCCAGAAGCGCTTCCGAGAGGTTGCTTCTAGAAGTATGATTATTCCACGCCGGATTGGAGCCGATGAGGTTAGCCCTCAACAATTCCAACAGAAGGCTGAAGCCCTCCTACGGAAACACCGGCAGATGGATTCAGGCGATTCATTGCTAATCAAGGAGGCAGAGAATGAAATTTACCATAGCGATCTTGACTTGCCTGCACTTGAGGAATTCATCCAAGATATGGCTAACGATAATGTCACAATGGTCCACTCTAGAGTAAAGCTTCCATCTCCTCTCGGAATGAATCTGTACATCTCTGCCTTCCAAGATCTCCTCTCAATGAGGACTAAGGCGTTCCTAGTCAAAGACATCGATCCAGTTATTCTCCGTCGCCTCCTTGGAAAGAGATCTTTGCATACAGATCTCAATCCTGAGCGTATCGATCGCTACTATACTGACAAAGTACCTGCTCCAATGAGCCCCGATGATCTGTTACGATTGATGGATGTAGGCGGAGGTCTTCAGGAGGATTCGGATCATCCTCTCTATGTAGAAAAACTGAGTTCAGTTTCTCCATCTACTCTCCGAAGTTGGGTAGAGGAACTGGCTCAAGCAGGACGAATTATGAGGATTCGTGGAACTGGTAGTGACCAAATTGATGGCAAATGGTTCTCAAAGTCCATGGCTGGAGTTCATGGAACGCTTGGTTGTTTAGCCACTGCCGGGGCCTCAGACATGGACAACGTCCGAGAGTTGTATACTGGTAACCTCTTCTTCCAGGCAACTTCGAGCGTGAATGATTCTGATTGGGAAGATGTAGGACTTAGTGACCCTCATGAGTGCCTCCGTGTGAAGATACTCGACCTCCTTGGTTCTGAAGGTCCAAAGCCGGCTGACGTTCTCGTTGAGAGACTTCCATTTCCAAAGAGACAGATTGAGGTTATACTGCATGAACTTGAGGTGCGCAACTTACTTTCAGTCGGCTTCTACAAGCAGACAAAGGATGGAGAATACATCCTACGAGTAGATGAATACAAAATCACAGGGGGTAAGGAGGACGTCATAGAGGCACGAACGATTCAGAACCTCCTATTGGACAAGTCATTCTCAAACTGTGAAGACCCACTTGACGTGATGAGAAATCACATCATGCTTTCGAAGCAAGAGGAATTACTGTACCGTTCACCAGACTATCGTTTCGGAGATTGGGCCGACATCAAACACGATTCTGACGTGGTCATGGGTCGGTTGTTGAACAACCGTATTGGATACACTCTGAAGGAGGAGATTCCGTTGATTTTGGGGCTCCGTCCTCCAGCATGGCGTGGCTCCAATGAGGAACGTCTGCTTGAGATGGTGCCAAGTGATCGTAATGTGGAGCGTAAGGAACTCGAAGTCGCCTTCTTGAGGTCATATGGTTCGGAGCAGGCTGAGAAGGGTAAGCGAGACTTCCGGAATGCAATTGGTAATCTTGATCGTTCACTTAGTGTAGCTAAGCAGTACAAAGTGGTGCCAAACAGGAAGCGCTCATTGTCATTGTTCCATCGAGTGAGTGACGTTTACGAGCCGATGTCTTTCGAGGAGGCATTGGGGATATACGTCAATCGCATGGGTCCGATTCGCCTCTATACAATTAGAAACAACGTCACAAGGGCAGTCGAGGAGATTGCTGAAACTTTACGTGTACTCGAGGACAAGGGTATCATCGAGAAGGTCATCACTCTACAACCGGATCCAATTGAGTTCTATGCCTCACCTGAGGATGCACGACGCTTGCGAGGTTACCGTGAAGAAGATCGTACTCTCCGTATTCTCACCCAGAGTGATCCATATTGCAGTCGCTTCATCCAGGAGATTCGCTTCGTACTTCGGGACGGTTGGTACAGGCCTGTGTTCAAAGGCGTTGATCCGATAGGTCGGATTCTGATGTACAAGGTGAATGATTATCTCGAAATCAAGGATATTCAGGTACCTCATGCTTACTTAGATGAGTTTGGTACTGAGTTCAATCGACTATTGGATAACTTCAGGGATCAACTAATCGATGTTTCAGTTCTCCATAACTTCAATGGTCAAACGATTCCAGAAGCTCCGACAGAGATTCAGAAACTCGTAGAAAGCCTCGGTTTCATCCCGATGAATGACCAGCGTAACAGATACATCCGCGGAGGCGTGGTTGCGACCCGTGAGAAGAGTATCATTCATCGTTCATTATTCAAGATCCATAATTTGCATCAGGTGACTCGGAAAGAGAATGAGATGAAGGCAGTCATGGAAATGGATGAGGTTAGGGACACAATCGCCTTACGGGGTCGTTGTGAGGTTATGAGGGCCGATCTTGATGCTATGGCTGCGGCTAATCAATTACATCAGGGAACAAATCTGCGTCGTCATCTTGTTTGGTCGTCCTACGATCATTTCCAACGATTGCTAATGATACGGAATATGCCTGCTCCTGAGGAACTTCAGGATGTCCTTGATGCCTTCACAGAGAATACAGATCCACGTGCTTACATGGAGCGATATGCGATGAAGAGAGCGGAATTCCGCAAGTTGATCCAACCTCTGTTACGTTCAGGCTACATGGTGCAAGATTATCGTGGTGGATTCAAAGTAGTCCATGCTAAACCTGAATACGATGTGTGGGAGGAAAAGAAATCCTATCTCAAAGATCAGATTCTGAAATACCCTGTTGTTTCCATGAAGCAGATGGAACGCTTGGTTGGTGCATCATTTAAGCCTGAGGAAATAGCCCAAGTACTCCATGATATGGAGGACTCCGGAGAGCTCGTCAAAGGGTTCCTTACAGTAGATTCTGCAGAGATTCAGTGGGGTCAGCCTGACTTGATTGAAGAGGGTGAATCACTCGATCCGATGCGGGATTTCGTCATGCCTCCTTCAGACCCTCTCCTACCTTACTTCAGTGGGATGCTTAGAGAGAGGTTTGGTTTCGGTTCTGCCTACATCGTCTTCCATAAGGAAGATGCAGTTGCTGCGTTCAAGGCTAATACTCGCGACGATGTGTTCGACATCACTGACTTCAACGGTGATCCAGATACTGAGAGACAGGTGCTGCGCGTGATGAAAGAGTTCGCATGGGAACACAATATGCCTCTTGTTGGGCGTATGTTCGAGAAACTCAAGTCGCGGATCGCAAGTCGCTGATAGGCTTGATCAGTCGCATGATGTGCCTGTGCATCTCTGGAAGGAGATCGAAAAGAACGAGTGCCATTAGGAACATTGCGAATAAGGAACCAGCCTTGGCTGCATATGAGTGTGCAAAGTCGAACATTGTGATGCCGAGGAGGTCCCACTGAGGATACGTGGTATGGAGCCAGACGATACCTGCATTCCGGAATGTGTTGAGAACAAAGATAGTGGGGACCGTCACAAGAAGTGCTCTCATTCTGCGTTGCCATGGGGCCGTTCGGATTGCGAATAGAGCACCAATGAATACAGCCATCGACTGCGCTGCTGAACAGGCCATTACGAAACTGACACTGGGTTGACCTGATGTTTCATCCAACAAGGGGGTATGGAATCCAGCCTCACCTAGTTGTTGAGTGAGTATCCAACGATTACCTTCCCACTCGGACCAGAGTACATCCGCAGTACCTGTGTCTACTAGCATGGCGCCGATAACATATCCATCGTGGCCAGAAAATGCAAGGAATGTGTTTGCACTCCATGCTGTAATCCATACCGCTATCACATTGAAAATTGGGACATGAGCCATGATTAGATACGGCCCTGTTGCCAAAGCGATAGCTCCCCTGGCCCATATCAGGGCTTCATCTTCAATCCCTCGAGATATGTTTCGTCCATCCCACACTGCGACTGCGATTGTGAGGGGAAGGCCAGCAGCAGTCATTAGGATAAGTACTGGATCTTGAATTTCGACGTAGTGTGGGACATCCATGTAAAAGTGTAAACCAATCATAGGCCAGCCGATGATGGCCAAGATACTACCTTTTGATGAGGCGCGAAAATGCCCAAAACCAAGCAGAATAACTCCAAGTGCACCAAACAAGAGTTTGAGTTCCGAGTTCTCAATGGCTAACGCGGAGGCGAGGCCGTGAAGAATCTCGATAATCGGGTCATCCACACCTGTGCGTTTTCCCCAACCTGTAAATAAGCAGCGATGACAGCGGCAGATGATGGACGAGAACACCTCCTTTGATGGTGCAGCCTTCCTTCACTCCTACATCTTGGATCTCAAGAGTGCTCTTGAGGCAATTGATGAGGATACTGTGGCTACCTTAATCAGAATGGTTTTGGATACTCGATCCTCAGATGGTAGCATCCACTTTCTAGGAAATGGCGGTAGTGCTGCAACTCCATCTCATAGTGCGGGAGATTGGTCTAAGGAGATCGGCATCCGAACAATTGCTCATACAGATAATACTGCGATGATGACTGCGTTTGCCAATGACTACGGATATGACCAGATCTTCATTGGTTCTCTTCGAACATTCCTTAGGCCGGGTGATCTTGTTATCGGATTTAGCGGGAGTGGCAACTCTCCCAACGTAATCAACGGTCTTGAATATGCGAAAGCGAATGGCGGCCGAACAGTTGGTGTAACGGGTAATTTGAACGGTGCCGGAGCAGGTCAGATTACGGATTATGCTGACCACCTCGTACACTTTGAAACCGAATCGATGGAGCGTATCGAGGATCTACAACTTGTGCTGAATCATATTGTGAAGGAATCCATCAAAGCGATGGACGCCTTGGAGTGATGTCTGAATGAGAGCACACCGTCATCGTGCGTCCTTGCTAGATCCTCTTGATTTACCCAAACTTCCTGTTGCATGGGCCGGTCGGATTGCCTACCTGGATCGAGACGGTGTAATCAATATTGGAAAGGAGACATATGTCAATGATGTCAGTGAGGTAGAAATGCTGAGAGGTGCGGGCCAAGCGATTGGCCAACTTCGCCGAGCTGGCTTCAGGATTGTTATTTGCACAAATCAATCTCCAATCGGTCGTGGTTGGTGGGATCATGAAACATTAGCGAAAATTCATGATTACATCCAAGACAAACTGCTTGAAGAGGATGAGGATGCTTACCTCGATTTGATTCTATACAGTCCGTATGCTCCATGGTTGGGTGCTCATGCTCGTAAGGGAAATCCAGGGATGTTGGAAGCAGGTCGACAATTAATTGAGGCAGCAGAGAGTGGTCTACTACTTGATGATGAATCGTTCATGGATGCCGATGCTTATGCGTCATCTGATTTCGATGAGACATCTAGTGTGATGGTAGGAGATCGAAGTGTCGATATGGAGGCGGCTGATGCCTTCGGAGTTCGTGGTATTCAGGTTGATGGAGCCTTTGGAGTCGCATCTGCAATCGATTCCATTTTGATGGGTTGAGATAAATGCCCCTCTTCATCGGAATCGATGACACTGATCATCCAAATGGTGGATGTACGACGTGGACATCTCAGGTTCTTGCCCAACTTATTGAAGCGGCAGGTGCTGAGATTCTTGAGCGTCGATTGGTTCGTCTCTGGCCATTTGCTCCAAGAAGAACAAGAGGTAATGGAGCTGTTTGTTTAGTAGTGGGTACCGACAACACGCCATCTATTCTTGAAGTGGTGAGTAGTTGGTTCAATTCGCTTCTTGATGAACTGAAGAAAGTCGACAGTTCGTCTCATGCTCGTCCTGGATTAGTTGTTCTCAAAGAGCAATATTCTGATGATGCATATTGGGAAGCAGTTCGACAGGAAGTTGCTCACTCAAGCTTGGTGGGGGATATGAGTAATTGTCTATTGTATCTTCATCATCCAGAGGGTAAGGATGGATTGATTGGTGCATTGGCTGCAGCCTCTTGGATGCCTAAAGAATCAGTTACTTGGGAGGCTATTGCATGGAGAATAGAATCTCGATGGGGATCGCCCAGGGAGGTGTCCTCAACCTGTCTCGAACTTCTCGAAGAGTCCCATCCTGATACTTTCATGAATCGAGACCCAACCCGTGGACACGGAATGATTGCTCCCCGTTCGCCATGCCCAGTTCTATTTGGGATTCGGGCTCGTACTGAGCAGTCTGCTTTGGTCGCAATAGAGGATATTTTGTCTTCTGAGGGAGTTGAATCTGCTGAGGATTATGCAGTCTTTAAGACAAACCAATGCAGTGATGATCATCTCCTAGGCCCGTTGAAGATTACAACGATAATGCACCCTAGAGTTCATCGTGGAGGTCATGTGACTGTCGCAACTATATCTGAGAATGGTCCGCTTCTTATTCGCTGCTTCAAGGAAGGAGGCCGTCTCAACAATGCCGTTGCTGCACTTGAACCGGGTGATATTGTAGAGGTACTTGGACTTCAATCACCAGATGGTGAATTACACCTCGAACGGATGCGTACAATTACTCTTGTTCCAAGAAACCTAAGCCGTCCTTTGTGTAAATGTGGAATCAGATATCGTTCGTCGGGTCGCAATAGTACATTGAGGTGCAAAGAATGTGGTTCAACATCTCTACGTCGTTGGTCTGCTCAGATAATCAGCCCTTCAGGATGGGTGGAGCCGTCAGCTGATCAACGGCGACATCTTGCAAAGCCTGTCGCATGGATGGGAAGCATTGATTGATGGTTTGCTCTATCGCAATGCATGGAACCTGAGACAATCGGCATCGTTGGTATGCTTCTAATCACTCTTGGTCTGCTCTATGTCATCATGAGGATGCGTTCGAAGAACATGGAGGAGAACTCTGCACTTAATCAGCCAATTGTTGCGGGGGAGGATGAAATCGGGGGTGCTGCCATCGACCCTTCTCAGTTTGATGAACCAGATGAGGCTACACTGGACATGCTTGGTGAGATGCTTGAAGAAGCCGCCGAGGCTCAAGGAATGATCTACGAGGAATGAACTCGGATTTCGAACATCCCATCCCTCAGTAGGAGAGTGTATTTCTGTCCGGGTGTAACCAAATTCCTCTTATCATCTGTGATATCTTGTCTCGTGAGCCTCCAAACTTCTTCAATATCACAGCCGCTACGCATTGCCCATTCATCTTCGCCGCTGGCATCAGCGTATAATGCCGAAGTGACAATGACAATGGTTTGTTCATTGCAGATTTCAAGAACACGCGATAGCATCTGTTTCACTTGTGAATCAGCACGCCCACTACGACCCGCCCAATCATCGATTACGATATGAGTCAAACTATCCAGTCCAAGAATTAGTTCGATTGATTCCTCAAGTCCACGGCCAATATGTTCGCCAAAAGATCCAGCATGGAAACGTGAGAGTGCAGTTACAGGCAAATCTCCGAATACTGCTGAAAGGCGATCTGGATGAGGCATGTCTCTGCCTACCCAGAGTACTCTGCCGTTGGCTTTCAGTCCACTATGAACTAACTGGAGTGCTAGTGTAGTTGAACCAGCACCGGGTTCTGCTGCTATATGCAGGAATCGCCCGTGCTCAGGTAGGTCCGTCATCAAACATCCCTAGTGCTTCAGGTCAATGAGCCGTTCGGCACTCCGTCATCCCTATACGCTTGAGCCATCCAACAGGCTTCATGGGTGAAGCATTGCCGCCGAAGCCAGGCGAACGGATTCCACGTAGGTCTCCACCTGACTTTGAAGAACTCGATGAGAGCCATAGTGTCATGAGTGGTATCATGCATGGGGGTCTGCTCAACGTTGCTGTCAAGGATGTAAATCAGTACGGACCTCATGCCATGATTGCACTTCTGGGCATTGTATCCGGAATTACTGGGCTTCTTCTACTTCTAATGTGGAAACTCACCTGATTGATGCGTGTGTAATGCGAATTCGGCCACTCTGTCGTTTCCAATGGTTTTCAATCGTCCATGTCAAGGGTTTGAACCAAGGGGCGGCAAGAACAGATGTTTCGAATTCTCCTCCTTCACCATCGATATTCAACCCATTTGTCTTGTTCAAATGGATAAGCATCTCCAAGGTCTCTTCGTTGAGTTTCTTTCCGAGCCATTCCTCATCTAACCCTTCAGCAGCTACGGCAGAGAATCGGACATCAAAATCTGCCTCGAGAAGATTCCGCATGTGCCTTTCTGCAGGCATGTGCCAGAGTGGACTGAATGAATGGATTCCAAGACGTTCCGCCATGCAATCAATCCGTGTACGTTGGTAATCTGAGCGGAGAGCACCAGATACGATGCCTTGGATTGGTCGATTAGGAGTAGCACGTTTGATGTCCGGCCATGGCCAATCTTCAGGCCACATAGCAGCAGCCTGATTCTGTCGAGACCAAGTATTGGATCGAGGCCAAGATGAACCTGCTACGAATGGAATGAGTGCCTGTTCGAGTGAATCAGTACCATCTTCCTCTTCTTGGAGAATTGGGAGCCAGGGGATGTTGGCGGCCGCTGCTTGGAGGCCAGCCATGGCTGTGCCTTCCAGCTGGTACATCATCGAATCCTCGCTTGTGACTCGAAGCGTGATAATTAGACGAACATTCCATCCCTTCATAATGGCCCACCAGACGGCGTATGAGGAATCCTTTCCTCCCGAAGAAAGCACTGCAACATCCATCTTTTCTGCATCCTAAGGTCGGCTCGCTCATAGCCATGGGTCGAATGAAGGTTCATAAGAGGTCGACCGGAGGTCAAGATTGGAGGCGAACTGATGCAACCGAGCGGACGAGGATACGACCATGGAGTGAGCACATTCAGTCCGGATGGACGACTTTACCAGGTGGAGTATGCGAGGGAGTCAGTCAAGCGGGGTACTACTACCGTTGGTCTGAAGTATCGTGATGGAGTAGTTCTGATAGTTGACAAGAGGATTACGAGCAAGCTAATCAACGTCGATTCTATTGAAAAGATGTACAAGATTGACGAACATATTGGATTCACCACTTCTGGTCTTGTCGCAGATGCTCGACAACTCGTAGACAGGGCTCGAGTCACCTGTCAGGTCAACCGTATGACCTATTCTGATGCTATTCCTGTTACCACCTTGGTGAAGAAGATGTGCGATCACATGCAGTCCTTCACACAGTATGGAGGAGCACGCCCGTTTGGAACTGCTCTTCTGATTGCAGGTGTCGATGACGAAGGTATCCATCTGTATGAGACGGACCCGTCTGGCGCATACCAGTCCTATGAAGCCGGTGCCATCGGACGAGGTCGTTCAACAGTTGTTGATGCCTTTGAGGCCAATTGGAAGCCAAACATGACCCTCAATGCGGCCATCAAACTCGGTCTAGAGTCACTGCGTGAGTCTCTTGATGAGGAACTCAACACGGAAGCAGTCGAGATTGCAGCCGTAACTGCTGATGGGTATGCCAAGTTATCTTCGGATGATACTGTGAAGCACATTGGCAAACTAAAGCCACTTGAGTGACCGTCACATCCATCTTCTGTCTCTGTTTAGAGTTACACGATGGTCAGCCTTGATGACGCTATTCTAGCTCGATTTGAGCGAAACGGACTTCGCTTTGAGATTCTAATTAATCCGGATCTTGTTGATGCCCATCGAAATGATCCTCAGAGTGTCGAACTCGATGAGTTGTTGGCAACTGACGAAGTTTGGTTAGATGCACGGGGTGGGGAGCGACCGACTGTAGAACAGATTGAGGCCGCATTCGGTACTAATGATTTGAGGGGCTGTGTCGATCGTATTTTGCTGGACGGTGCAATCCAACTTACAACAGTTCAGAGAAAGGCGCGAATTGAAACCTTGAGGACTTCCATCATCCATAGTATTGCATCAACTGCCATTGACCCTCGATCGAAGTTACCTCATCCACCATCAAGGATCGAAAATGCCCTTGAGGAATGCCGATACAGTGTTGATCCATTTCTTCCTCTAGAACGTCAAGTAAACGATGCTGTTCAGATGATGCGTCCTTTAATTCCCTTGAAATTCGCTACAGCACGTCTTGCATTCAAGGTTCCAGGGGCTCAATATGGAGCTGTTCAGAAGATTCTCCGGGGTCTAATGGTTAAGGAAGAATGGCTTAGCAATGGTGATTGGGCTTGTGTCGTTGAAATTCCAGCCGGAGGAAAGGTGGATTTGATGGCCGAAGTAGCGAAACGTTCTCCAGATTCCGATGTGAAAGTTATCGATGAGGGTTCTTGAGCATCTCAGTGGCAAGATACTCCATATTTCTTCAATCGCCAGTAGTTGTATGGCCAAGGTGTCAAGAAACCGACAACTAGCATTGGGATTACAGCCCTTGGGTCTAATCCAAGTTGTCCGCCAGTATAGATTAAATCAGTGATTTCCATCGCGATTTCCATCATCAGCATTGAAATGAATGACATGCCGAATGCTGTTGAAATTGCATTCCTAAGGTCCATTTGACCACGGACAAGGATCGCAGTTTCTAACATCACACTCGTTGCTAAACCATTGATTAGAGGTAACATAAACAAGAATATGA
>DAYJ01000020.1 GCA_002506875.1 Euryarchaeota archaeon UBA40
GAGCCACTGGCGAGAATTGAACTCGCGACCTACGCCTTACCAAGGCGTCGCTATACCCCTAAGCCACAGTGGCAGCGCCTCCACGAATCGGGACCTCGGTTTAATCGCTACGGAACGTGCTCATTGACATTAACAGCATTTCATATACGGATTCAAACCCACATCAACCATGATTGCACCAGAGACGTTGATATTCACACTTGCTGGAATCGCCCTTACCCTCTCGGCGATTTTGGTTGTCAAAATAATACGAAATCAACCAAAGGCCACCCCTAATCCTTGGAAAATACCTCCAATGAATCCGGCCAGACAACGGACAATAGTAACCCAAAAAACGCTTACTCCGCCCCCGCCTCAGATGTTTAGACAACGCTGATAACTCCGATTTAGATCATGTATCACCCTAATGTAAACCAAAGCGGTAGCGTGAAAACCAAAACCTGACTCGGAGCACTTGCCGCCGAGATCGCATAGCCTGGTATTGCGCATGACTGGAAATCATGTGGGATTTTCCCTCCGGAGTTCAAATCTCCGTCTCGGCGCCATCATTGCATACACAGTACAGTCGGCGGTGCATTCATGACCGGCCTTCACATGACCCATTCATGTCCGAAGAGGACGACCTCCAAGGCGGTGAGCCCAAGGGCATGGTCAGGCTCTCTGAGAAGGCTACCGTCACTGATTTCGTAGAGTGGCATGAGAGCCTTGAGTGGATAGACCACATGCTAACCGATTTCCCGCATAAGATTACGTTAGCAATCTCGAACTGGTCAGGCCTCAATCTACTCGCCCTATCACTCGCTGGGCTCGCAACCATAGCAGGGGCATGGGACTTGGGTATCGGTGAACTCGCTGGAGGAGGAGATTACCGTTTCTCCGGCATAAGCATCTTCAATCCTGAATCCGGTTTGTTTGCAATCAGTTCTAGCTCCTTCTTCCTCACCATCATTTCTGGAGCCCTATGGTTAGGATTCATTGGAGTTAATTGGCAGATTTTTCCCCTAATGAGATTCCATGCAATTGCTCTGATGACCAGCATAGTCAGTGTCCAAGTTGGCATGATTTCAGCCCACGCAGGTGCACCGAACTTCCCGTTCGGAGCCACTGCCTCTGATTTCCTCGGAATTTTCGTAGGAGAAGCCATTCTCGCATTCATCCTCATAGTCGTAATCCATCGATCTGTGACTGAAACCCGAGACTTACATGTACAAACTCGACATCAACATCCAGATCCATACGAAATGGAACGAGCGAAGCGAGATCACAGCCTCGCAGGGTGGACATTGGCCATCTTCCTGTTCGCAGTATGTATCAACCTCGCAGGTTTTGCAGGTGCAGCACATGTTGCGCAACGCCCGCCGTTTGAATCCTCACGGATGTTTAGTTACCTCATATACATCCTCTTCACCATGCTCTCTGCGACTCTAATGATGCTCATCCTATGGTATCCACAATTCATGCTTGGCGGTACCACTCTGACCATCGAGTCTGAAGCATCAAGAATGGCAACTGCTGCTATCGTAGACACCTCAAACGACATTGGCACATGCCCTTCATGTGGCACACCGAGTGCAGCCCACATGACTGCAAATGGAATTATTGTCTCAGCTTGTAACTCGCCTGATTGTAATGGAGAAGGGCCAGTCGGCCAAGACTGTCCTATCTGTGAGAACCCAATATCTGCAATCATAGAATGCGTATCCTGCGGCACAGGCACCTCAGTATCAGATCTCTTCCCAATGGAGGATGCATGGTAATGGACCCTAAAACAATCCGCAATCAGATACCCTCGCTACAAGGCGACAGCCCAATCTACCTAGACAATGCATGTGTCACACTTCGTCCACAGAGCGTCATAGATGCAGTGACTCGATATTACGAACAGGAACCTTCCTGCGGCGGTCGCAGCGCACATAGATGGGGCATGGCTGTGACTCGAACCGAACACGCTGCGAGAGATGGAATCGCTCGATTTGTCGGCGCCCAAGGCCCAGATGAAGTGGTTTTTACTAGAAATGCAACCCATTCAATCAACGCCGTCGCACATGGAACAAAGTGGGAAAGGGGCGATGTTGTCGTAATTACTGACAAAGAGCATAATTCTAACTCCATCCCTTGGAGAATGCAAGAGGGTGTCGATGTCCGTGTCGCTCGAACTGATGAAGATGGACGATTCGATCTCGAGGACTTCGAAGCCATATGTGCTGATGCAGGCGACTCCCTTCGCATGGCAGCAATAGGGCACACAAGGAATCTCGATGGGACCTCGACCCCTGCAAAAGAATGTGCAAAAATCGCGCATGATCACGGAGCACAAATTCTCCTAGATGCCGCGCAATCTGTTCCACACCAGGCAGTAGACATGCAGGAAATCGAAGCAGACTTCCTGGTCTTCAGTATCCACAAAATGATGGGGCCATCTGGAATGGGGGCACTCGTCGCTTCTGAGGATGCATTCAATGGATTGAGGTCAATCGCCGCAGGTGGACAGACTGTATCAAGATCTACAATTGACGACTTTGTATTCAAGCCGGGAAGAGGTCGTCTTGAAGGTGGCCTTGGCCATTA
>DAYJ01000073.1 GCA_002506875.1 Euryarchaeota archaeon UBA40
ATGATGTCACTGCAGCAGCCCTTTCGCCATATCCCGCGCGTTGGAAGGATGAGTTCCCGACGTATCACAAGATTCTCCGTGGAAAGCAAGCCCTCTATTCCCTCAGTGATCGTGATATGTCTATCATGGGGCGTTGCTTTCCAGAGGAAATGGGTAACATGGGTGTGTTAGGCAAAGCAATGGTTGGATTCCGCCTCCTTTTCCGACGTCCTTGGCTTTACGTACGAGGGATAATTCCTGCAATGCTCGCTTTCGGATACAGTCGGGCGAAGTACTACGGCTGGTGATTCTTCAGCCGATGCCCTATTGAGTCGCCTCAATACACGGTCGAATGGGTTCTGAGATGTGGTTGGATGCAGTTCTCATTGGGGGAGGCCTCGCTGCGACTTGTCTCGCCATCCATCATGGTGTGACGAATCGTTCACCTCATCCCAAGGAGTTCTGGATTCTTGGTATCCAATCATTGCCATTCATCGTCCTCATTTTCGCTTTCATTGTAGATTATGACGCCCTCAGATTGGTTCGTTCCCACGGTTCACCAGATTTACCTCTCCATTACCGTGTCTCGGCTGCTTGGGCTGGTAGGGCAGGCCCTCTTCTTCTCTGGGTCGCTTGGCTCGCCGCAGTGCGACTTTGGTGGCGTCGAAGGCCAGATGATGATTCGATGAGGAACAGATTGGGTTCCGGAGTTGTACTGCATTTCTTGATTCTGATGATTTTGTTTATTGCTTTACTTTTGCAGCCTTTTGAATTCGATCCTGATGCGACGCGTCACGAACTTAATGTGTATCTTCAGACCGATTTAATGGTCATTCATCCACCGATTGTTTTCTCCTTCTATGCGTTCTGCTTACTGGTCGGTTCAATTGCTCTTGAGGGTATGATTAACGGTTCTGAATCTCATTCGATTCATGAGGAGCAACTTCCAGCAGCTCGAGCCGCATTTTTCACAGGTACAGTTGGGATTGGTCTTGGAGGACTGTGGGCCTACACAGTATTGGATTGGGGCGGGTATTGGGCTTGGGATCCAGTCGAGACAGCCTCGTTTCTCCCATGGCTTACTGCTCTCCTTGTCATTCATGTTCGTATGACTCCTCGTCCAGATGGCCGAGAATCCGCCATGGAATGGGCACCTGCTCTTGGTCTATTGACAGGTGCTCTTGCAATGCATTCCACATTGGTCACGCGGGCAAACGGTGTCTGGGCTTCAGTCCATGCATTTGTTGTATCTGATTCAGAGGTTGCTTTGCCTGACGACGCCTATCTACGGGTCCTAAGCCTGTGGTCTGAAGGGGTTGAGGGTGCAGAGGTATTTCTTGAATTCACGATTATGTTGGTGCTTTTGGGCGCAGCGACGTTACTCCTCGCACGTAATCAGGCGGAGCGTGTACACCGCTCGGGTGCAGATACTCTGCTAACTCGTCATCCGTTTCTTGCATATGGTGTCCTGCTTGGAATTTCTGTCATCCATATTCGCTCAGCCTCTTTGTCTGTCGCCGTAATCGCAATTCCCGTTCTAATCCTAATGATTCATGACCGGGTACATACAGTTCTTTGGTCTAGTGTGGGCGTAATCATCATGCTCTTCTCAAGATGGTCGTGGCATCTAGAGACGGTTGAAGCTGGTATTGGAATGCTACTTTTCCTTCTGCCTTGGTTGCTTGCTCCTGAAGAGGATACGCTACCTCAACGACCGAACGTTCGACGCCTTTCACTCTTTGTTCCTCTTGCAGGAGGGGGCTCTTTCCTCCTTCTGACATGGTTACTCCTCCTTGCAGAAATCGATGGACCATCCCCTGAAGCTCACGAGGCCTTCGGTGCTATCTTGATTGGTCTACTGGCCGCTGGTATTCTCACATACTCTCTGCGGCGCTCAAGTGAGAGACAACGTTGGTTTGTGCTTGGATTCGGCCTCATCTTGTCTGTTGTTTCCGCATGGGTCGGAGAATCTTACTTGCCTCTGCCAGGTAATGCGGATCAACTGATTGCAACATCGATCACTCGAGGGGATATCGCAAGATTCCTATTAGTGTGGCTTATTCTTGCTGCACTTCCTGCAATCGCTGAACTTGTCACTGAGGTAAATGCACGTTCTTCAGCATCCATTCATAGTCAACCTACCTTGCTTCGTCTTGCATCACATGTCGCCCATGCAGGCATCTTACTACTACTGATAGGACATGTACTCACTACCACGCTGGTTGATCGTGTCGACCCCAGTCATCAAGTGACATTGATTCGGGATGAGCCAGTCCAACATGGGGATCTAATATTCACTATGAGGGACATCGAGACTTCTGTCCGGGGTGAGCCGATTTTTGATGATCGATTTAACATCGGTGATGCCTTCTTCGGAATTGTCATCGATGTAGGGGATTTAGACGGAAAATCCCTCGGAGAAGTCCGACCTGGTGTCCTTCGCTTCGATGCAGAGGAAAGTGGCTCCATCACTCCTCGTTCCGAGGTAGACCGTCTGGTAATGTGGGACGGAGACGTCATCATGATTCTTGATCTTAATCAGATGTCTTTAATCATGAATGATGGACTACTCGGAGGCTTGGATGAGGTGGACAGGGTTCGATTAACTGTCTATGATTTACCTGGTAGTCATCTGGTCTGGACAGGCTGGATTATGATTGTTATAGGTTCGATGATGACGCTGAATAGTAGAAGCATAACTGCAAACCAATCTGTTGAATCTGAGTGATAATGCCTCTCAAAACCCCATAGATTCCATCATTTTCTCAAGGGCCACGCTCATAAGGGGGAATCAGGTCGCGCGGTCATCCCTCAAGGGAGGCAACAAACATGGAGAGCGGTTCCATCGTCCACATCGATTACGACCTCTACAACGCCGATACGGAGGATCTCATCGAGACAACCCGTCAAAACGTTGCAGAAGAGCATGAAAAGGCTGAGCCAGGGCGCACCTACTCTCCACTTGTTACAGTAGTTGGAGATGGTCGCCTTATCGCTGGTTTTGAGGCCCATCTGCTTGAGGCCAAGGCTGACGAGGACTACAAATTCGATATCCCTCCGGCTGAAGCTTATGGCGAGCGTGATCCGAGTGCAATCGAAGTCATGAGCCTTCAACAGTTGTCTCGAGCAGTTAGTGACCCTGAAAGCCTACAAATCGGCGGCATGGTTGAGATTGGCGGTCGCAATGGGATTCTCAAGTCGTTCCGTTCTGGACGAGCGAGTATCGATTTCAATCATGCTCTAGCTGGTGTCACATTACGGTACCAGTACCGTATCACAAAGGTCGTATCAGACCGCGCAGAGAAAGTTACGACCTTGCTTGAGACCAACACTGGTCGTGACGGCTTTGAGTGCTCCTTTGAAGGCGATGATCTTACGATCACGCTCCCTGAGTTCGTTTCTTACGATCAGAACTGGGCATACACCAAGTTTGGATTGATTCGAACCCTACGGGATCACGTCGGTGTCGAGACAATCATCTTCCGTGAGGTTCACGAACCAATGAAGGTCGAAGAAGAGGACGCAGCATCTAGTGATGAGGATCTTTCATCCCTATCTGTAGCTGATCTTAAGGAGCGCTGCAAGGCAGCAGGTCTCCCTGTTGGGGGAAAGAAGGCTGATTTGATTGAGCGTCTCTCCGCTTCTGGTTCCGAAGAGGAATGATTTGGTACCTATTGGCGTAACCGTCATCATCCATACAGGGTTCGAATTGACATGGATGCCGTCCGGAAAAGAGAGAGTTTGCCGGATAACCAACTGTCTTGGTGGGAGAAGGTATCCCTCTGGTGCCTCGGCATCATAATTTTGGTAACTGTATCAGCCTTCATTTCTCAGACGTTGGCACCAGGAAATGCTTTGCAAGGAATCTTAGATACTTACTTTCTTGATCCAATCCGAGATGAAAGTTTGGCTGACGGGTCTTACAATCAGATTAACACCATGGCCTACAATGTCACGCTGATCCTTAGTGTGATTAGCATCGGTGCAATCATGCGATGGCTTCGGATGCCTGCTACGGAATGCACAATTCTTGCTCTCATTCCATGGGTATTCTGGGCCGCCCTTGGCGAAGTTGTTGAGGATGCTTCTCTATTTGGGGCTGGTCTGCAGCCTTGGTTCGTCTCTCCAGGTATTCATTTCCAAGGTGCTCTCTGGGTAGTCGTTACCGGCTGGTTATCTGTTGTTGCTTCTCGAGCAGCTGACGATGGAGGCCGATCTTGGGTTACTGGTATGTCTATTGGGATGGTTGCCTTTCAGGGATTTCTTTTCCTAACCTCTCTCCAAGATGGACGAATTGGCACACCGATGGAGGATCATCTGAATCTTTGGCCGGTGGGTATCGCAGGTTTACTTGCTACATTTTTCATCCTTGCATCTCATCCTATGATGGAACGTTGGACTGCGGTTGAACAAGGCCTCTTTCAAGTTGGTATAGGTGGCTGCCTAGTCCTGTATGGTTGCCTACATGCCTATGCATCTATGATGTCTGGACTGGAAGTTTCTGGAGACCTTGCCACAATCTTTGCGATAGATCGAACTCCGGAGATGAACCTCGAAGTCCTACTTTGGACAATGGCTCTCCCAGCTGTAATCCTCCTTTTACCAATCATTTACCTTTCTCTACCAGTTCGTGAGAAGCTTCGCCGTCGAGGAATATCTGTGCCTGGTCTTCTACCACCTGGCCTGGATTTGACCTCATACGAGAACGAAAGAACACAGTATCACGATGACATGGAATCTCTAGCGGGTTTGGCTGTGCTTTCATCACCAATCGTGTTCCTTGCTATCTATGGGCAGGCAGTTGATGGGATTGCTACAGGTATGGGCCTCGAGATTTATGGCTATACAGAGAAGCACGTGCTTTCAGCAGCAGTCATAGGAATCTTCGGTTCCGCTTATGGATTCACAGTTCTCAAAGTCGCTCTTGGCTTCGTTGTCTGGTGGTTCTATGCACTTCAACGATGGGAATATCGCTATCGTCATCTCCGTATTCTAATGGGTCTCGCATTGATGACCGTAGGTCTTGCACCTGGTCTGAGAGACGCTTTCCGTATGGCTCTCGGGGTATGATCTCCCGCTTCATTGAAGGTCGGTCTCGCTCTGCGAGGGATTGTTCGCCATGGATGTCCTACCGACACGTGTCAATCGTTCGGATGAGGTATACTCTGCACGAGTGGCTCATAATGAGGCCTTAATTTCTGAACTTCGAGCAGAAATCGACCGCGTCCATCTTGGTGGCGGGGAGAAGTATGTCGAACGTCATCGTAGTCGTGGTAAAGCATTGGCAAGGGAGCGGATTGAGGCAATTTGTGATCCTGGCACTCCATTTCTTGAAACATCTCCACTTGCTGCACATGGGCTGTATGATGGTCGTGCAGTTTCTGCAGGAGTTGTCACAGGGATTGGTGTCGTACACGGACGTGAATGTATGTTCGTTGCAAACGATGCAACTGTGAAGGGCGGCTCATACTACCCGTTGACAGTGAAGAAACACATTCGAGCGCAAGAGATTGCTGAGGAGAATTATCTTCCTTGCATCTATCTTGTGGATAGTGGAGGGGCATTCTTACCGATGCAGGATGAGGTGTTCCCAGATAAGGGGCACTTTGGTCGTATATTCCGAAATCAGGCTATGATGTCAGGAAAAGGAATTCCTCAGATTGCCGCTGTATGCGGCTCGTGCACTGCAGGTGGGGCTTATGTTCCTGCGATGTCAGATGAATCGATTATTGTCAAGGGTAATGGAACAATATTCCTAGCAGGGCCACCGTTAGTGAAAGCCGCGACAGGAGAGGAGGTAACTGCAGAGGATCTTGGTGGAGCCGATGTACACACTCGTCTTTCAGGGGTTGCAGATCATTTTGCAGAGGATGAACCCGAGGCGCTACGTATGGTGAGAAACGTCGTTGAGAATCTCAATTCTGGGCCTAAAACGCGTCTTGACGTGCAGGAACCTGAGCCTCCACGCAATGATCCCGAGGAATTACTCGGCATTATCCCCGAAGATAACCGGTCACCGTATGATGTCCGTGAGGTCATTTCTCGTATCGTGGATGGTTCTCGCTTCCATGAGTTCAAACCTCGATATGGGGCAAGCTTAGTTTGCGGTTTTGCTCGCATCCATGGATATCCTGTGGGAATCGTCGCCAACAATGGTATTTTGTTCTCAGAATCATCCCTCAAGGGCGCCCATTTTGTCGAACTTTGTGGTCAGCGTGGTATTCCGTTAGTGTTCCTCCAGAACATAACTGGATTCATGGTTGGTAGGGAGTATGAGGCTGGAGGTATCGCCAAAGATGGAGCAAAGCTCGTTACAGCTGTCTCTTGTGTTCCGGTTCCTAAGTTTACAGTCATCATTGGTGGTTCACATGGTGCAGGTAATTACGGCATGTGTGGTAGAGCATATGATCCCCGCTTCCTGTTTATGTGGCCTAATGCTCGTATTTCTGTGATGGGCGGCCCTCAGGCAGCACAGGTTTTGAGCACGGTAAAGCAGGATCAGAGGGCACGGGAGGGATTGGAACCTATGACAAAGGAAGAGGTCGATGCCTTTGAAGCGCCAGTTCTTGAGAAATACGAAACTGAAGGTAGCCCTTACTACTCCACAGCACGTCTTTGGGATGATGGTATAATCGATCCTCGTGATACTCGTGATGTTCTCGGTCTCGCGATTAGTGCCAGTATGAACGCTCCCTTACCTGATACGAATTTCGGGATATTCAGGATGTGATTTAGAATGACGATGATGACCGACGCCCTTCCTGATACCGAACTTTGCAGTCTTGAGATCGAAGGCGCCGTAGCACACCTCACTTTGACACGCTCAGATGTGTTCAATGCCATGAACATCCAAATGATTTCAGAGATTATTTCTCTGCTGGATTGGACTGGAAAACGTTCTGTTGCTCGGATGGGAAATCTAATCGATAGTTCTGGTGATTATTGTATCCGTGTGTTGATTTTCTCTGGAAATGGACGACATTTCTGTGCTGGTGCAGATATCAATATGATGCGTGATGCGGGGGCTAAGAGTCCTGAAGAGAACCGGATTGATTCGGAACGTCTGGATCGATTATTCAACACTCTGTGGGCTCATCCTTGTTTCACTATTGGTATCGTGCAGGGTGTGGCTCTTGGAGGAGGTGCAGGCCTAGTTGCCTGTCTTGACCATGTCATCGTCGAGCCACGGACTCGTATTGCTCTCTCAGAGGGTAAACTTGGGATTCTACCTGCTGTGATTGGCCCTTACGTCCATCGAAGGGTTGGCTCATCTCAGTTTCGTCGGTTGGCTATGCTTGCAGGCCGTATTGATGCGGAGGAAGCGTTACGAATTGGCATGGTTGATCAGGCTGAAGATAGTCCAGAAGCGGCACATGAAGCAGCCTTAGGTGTCATCGAGGAAGTCCTTACTACGGGTCCAATGGCTGTAGCGGAGGCGAAGCGTCTGACGCTTACTTTCGATCGTTGGGTGGGTACAGATGAAGAACTCCGACTCTGGACTTTGGATAAGACAAGTGAGATGCGAGGGTCAGATGAAGGGCAGGAAGGCCTATCCTCATTCCTAGAGAAGCGTCCTGCGAATTGGAAGCCCGAATCGGAGTGAAACCAATGACGCAACAGGATTGGATGAAGGATGCCCCGCATCCCATCCGAAGCGTCCTCGTTGCGAATCGAGGTGAGATCGCCTGCCGAGTATTGCGTGCCTGTAACGAGATGGGATTGGAAAGTATCGCAATCAGATCTGATGCAGATTATGGTGCGTTACATACTGAAGTCGCAGATAGCGTAGTACATTTGGAGGGTGAAACCCTCGCTGATACCTATCTCAATATTGATGCCATCCTCGCCGCCGCTCGTTCAAGTGGAGCAGATGCTATCCATCCGGGTTATGGCTTTCTCTCGGAACGTGCAGCCTTTGCTCGTGCCGTACAAGAAGCTGGCCTCATCTGGATCGGTCCTCCTGCTGAAGCAATCGAATCCATGGGGGATAAGGTGACTGCGCGTCGACGGATGATGGATGCAGGAGTTCCAGTAATTCCTGGTCAGGAGATTGTTGATTCAGATGATGAAGACCGTCTTATCGATGCACTCGTGGCGGCAGCCACGGAAGTCGACTATCCTCTCCTTCTGAAAGCGAGTGCAGGGGGAGGAGGAAAGGGGATGCGTGCAGTTCACGAACCGAAGAACCTCCAGCAAGAGTTTCTTGCTGCTCGAAGAGAAGCACAGACTGCTTTTGGTGATGGGACGGTATATATCGAACGTCTATTGGATGGGTCTCGTCATATCGAGGTCCAGATTCTTGCAGATTTACATGGTTCTACAGTTCATCTTTTTGAAAGAGAATGTTCGATTCAGAGGCGTCACCAGAAGGTGGTGGAGGAAGCACCGTCCCCGGTTCTAGATGAGTCTACGCGGTTAGCAATGGGTGATGCTGCAGTGGCGGCTGCGGCAGCTGTTGATTATGCGGGTGCTGGGACCGTTGAGTTTCTTCTCGCTCCAAATGGTTCGTTTTATTTCCTTGAGATGAATACCCGTCTTCAGGTCGAACATCCAGTTACGGAATGCATTACTGGGGTCGATTTAGTTGA
>DAYJ01000043.1 GCA_002506875.1 Euryarchaeota archaeon UBA40
ATGCTCGATAGTATGTGCATCGATACGTTTTTTCTCTAGATAGGAGAAGGGTACATCAATCGCTTTTGCCACACTTGAGGCACGATCAATTGCACCCTTGTCAGGACTGAGAACGAAATCAGGTCGCACATTCTCTCTCAGGTGCTCAGCGATTTCTGGCATAGCGCTAACCAATTCTACGGGGACTCCCATATTCTCCATCGCCTCAGGTGCATGTATATCGAGAACCACGATTCCGTCACAATGGGAGGCAAAGGTGCGCGCTAAAAATTTCGCAGATATTGCCTCTCCCGCCATAAATCGCTTGTCTTGGCGAGAATAGCCGTAGTAAGGGATTACCAAAAAGACGCCTGGACCAACATCTGATTCCTTGACTTCGCCTCCTTTGAGGCTAGACATCTCTCCAGAACGCACGTCACGAATGGCATCTAAGAGGAAGAGCGTCTCAAGGATAGCAGAGTCGGGAAATGTAGTTGAAACTAAGGCAACAGGTCCACTTCGAATAGGATCGAGGCAATCATTGGGTACACGAACGTAGCCTTCCGTGTCGGGGAATCTCCGAGTCTCCAGATCTAGATGTTTCCACCCGAGAGTTTCTGCGAGAGCATTCGCGAGCCCACTGTCGCCTGAGCCTGACGCGACGACTCCGTCCATGAGGTGTCCTGATGGCTACCGTTCATGGGTATTCCGATGGTATAGGGAGTGGGCGAGGCAGGATTTGAACCTGCGACCTCCCGGTTATCAGCCGGGTGCTCGAACCAAGCTAAGCTACCCGCCCTTGGGTATGATTTGCGGAATCACCTTTCCGGTTAAAGCGTGACGGTTACATCATTCTTCAATTTCAAGACCATTCAGCCTTGCGTAAGATGTGAGTGCTACAACTCTCTCTAGTGTTGATGAAAGAATGACTTCGTCGAGACGCGACGTCGTTTTACTGAACTGATCTACTGGAATCAGAATCCTTTCTGGTAGTCCCATTCTAGAACTAACCCTGGGTAGGAGTTTTACGACTGCTCCCTTGAATGTCCTTTTGACCTTCTGAAGGTCGACAACGGTTCCAATTTCGTTACTATCATTATCCATCACTGCTCGGCCGAGCATTTCATCAGGAGCATAGAGCCCTTCTTCGATACGAATTGTATTCCTCCATCGTCGCTGTAGTTCCCTCATCGACTTTGAGATGCGAATTGTCCCATCTGGCTGTAGGCTGTGAATCAACTCCTTTGCAAGTGGTGCACTGAATGCTGGCTTACGCATGTATTCTTGAGCTACTTCTGGCATTACATCTAGTCGGAGTGAGCGGACATTATCGGGGCGCGGATTGAATCTCTGCCCCCTTACGGTCCCGACCAACTTGCCGCCCACGTACACCTCTCGATCAATCAATTGTTCAATTTTGTATTCATCTGCCATTTCCTTTCTCTCCTGTGCGTTTGTGCTTCCCATCCACTTCTCGCTGCTCTGTCGTGATTCAAACGGCATATAAACGAATCGGAATATCAAAGCGGATAATCTAATTGAAAAATACTGTAAATTCAACTCTTTTCAATTGAAAAACGTCTTCATTTGCACATTTTATCCGCCCTTCAACGAATTCAATTTACGATTGAATTAGATTTGAATATGTTTGAAAATCCAATTGAAACAAGTAAAATATACTATGATTTCAAAATCCATTCTTCATTGAAACGATGATATGGTTTTGATCAGGTCTCTTAATTGGTTGAATATGGCTTTTTTCCAATTGAAAATCTATTGAATTCATGTATTTACTATACAGTTAATTCAGTTTTTTTTACAAGGGTGGCTTGGGAACCTTGATTTGGGGCCCTTTGGAACTAGGGGCATGGACCGGTATCCCGAGGCACCACTGGCCCCACTAGAGATTCTGCAGGAAATCCGTAAGCTCAGCGGTTCAGATTCTCTAGTGACGATTGGACTTGAAGATGAACGGATACTACAGTTCTGTGATTCGGATCCGAAACTTGTACAGGCTATCGAGGAAGCTAGAGAACGTTATAATTCACTATGCTCCAGAGGGTTCAATCAAGGAGAAATAGGGGACACCCCGTCAGTTTTTGAGATGGAAGAATCAGAACAAATACGAATTCTCCAATCTAAGTTCGTGAATTTCTATTCTCCTGCTACAATTAATCCGTATGTTGCTTTAGCAGCTCGAGGCCCATGGATTGTAACCTCCAAAGGCGCAGTTGTTCATGACAATGGTGGTTATGGGATGCTGGGTTTTGGGCATGGTCCAGAAGAAGTAATGGAAGCTATGGGGGGAAATTGGGTAATGGCTAATGTCATGACTCCCTCTTTCAGCCAGTACACACTTTCTATGATGCTTGAGAGGGAACTTGGGCATACTCGCGGATCTTGCCCCTTCACTAGTTTCATCTGTATGAATAGCGGTTCAGAATCGGTTACTGTTGCATTGAGAATTGCTGATGTAAATGCTCGAATTCACACTGACCCTGGTGGCAGATACGAAGGGCGGAGGATTGTCATGTTGGCAATCGAGGAGGCATTCCATGGTCGAACAGACCGTCCGGCTCAGATATCTCATTCGTGTAAAGGAAAATACGATGATCGTCTAGCTACCTTCCGGGATAGAGACAATCTCCTTCTTGTTCCTGCGAATGACATTTCTGCGTTGCAGGAAGTGTTCGCTCGTGCAGATGCTGAAGGCCTCTTCATTGAGGTTATGGCCATCGAACCTGTTCAGGGTGAGGGTAATCCGGGTCAATGTGTTACCCGTGAATTCTACGATGAGGCACGTCGTCTGACAAAGGAGCATGGTAGCATGTTACTGGTGGATTCCATTCAAGCCGGTATCCGGGGTCAGGGTTGCTTATCCATCATTGATTACGAGGGATTCCAAGATGCTGAGGCGCCGGACTTTGAGACTTGGTCTAAAGCTTTGAACGCTGGACAGTATCCGTTATCCGTTCTCGGTATGACGCCCCGTTCTGCAGATCTGTATGTTGTTGGTATCTATGGTAATACGATGACAACAAATCCTCGTGCTCTTGAGACCGCAGTATCTGTACTCAAGCAGATGACGCCTGAACTACGTCAAAATATCAAGGAACGAGGAAATCAACTCGTTGCCGGCCTCTCTGCAATTCAGGATGAAATGCCAGATGTTGTCCTAAAGGTTCAGGGGACCGGCTTGCTCTGTTGTGCTGAGTTGAATCCTGAGACGCACAAAGTTGTCGGTTTCGGTGAGGTTGAAGAGACTTGTCGGAAAATGGGTCTCGGAATTATTCACGGTGGTCAGAATGCCTTGCGATTCACCCCTCATTTCCGAATCAGTGCTGAGGAGGTTGAACTTGTCGTCGATTTAGTTCGTGCCGCATTAATCCGTCATACTGAGAAGTCTTCTTGATGAGGGGATGTTTTGTCGTCTCTCAAATTCAATCGAGTCGACGCATATGCTCCAGGTCAGGACGATTTACTCAATCTCTGGGTTCGCAGAATCATGAGGGGTGAGGACATTGAGCTAGATTCCACAGTCCGTTATTGGGTTCACATCAGGGATATCGAGCGAGCGGAGGAGGATTTGCGTGTCCATGATGAGGTAGGAGAATACGACATCTGTGGGCGTCGAGCATGGAGTCAACAAATGGTCCTCTCCGAGATCAACCTCCTTTGGAATCGGTATAGTGCTACGATTTCAGGTACTCATACTGCGGAAACATTGGGCGATATCCCCTCGCCGGCTGCATTATCTGTAGATGGTCGTGCAGAGCGTCCCAATCTAGCCCCTCTCCATGAGGCATTGCTCCGATGCGGAAGTGATGGTTGGAGGCCTCTCACTCCTATGCGAGTCGGTATCATGGAATGTATCGCATTTGCGGAGATAGCATTCGATTGAATTCAGAAGAGATCGGCACCGATGAGGGGTAAGAGAACTGAGGCTTCACCTTCGACTGTTACATGTGGTGCATCGGGCCGAATCTTACCCCACGAGATAGCCTCTCTAGTCCGAGCCCCTGACAGCGACCCATCAAATTCTGGTGCAGTCGTAATCCCAACTGCCGAATCTAAGCCATCCCTATATTGATTCCACCAGATTACATGGTGTTTCGAGATCCCTCCTCCAATCATCAGGGCGTGAGAGCGGTCCGCAGTCCATGTTAGGTCCGAGAGGATTTGTTCATCTGCGAGGAAGTCTATCATGAAATCAGGAGATTTCTGTCGGTGCATGAATAGTTGAGCTCCTATACTTCCATCGGATAGGCCAGGAATTACAACAGGAATACGGTGTTTCGCGACTTGGTGAAGAAAGGAGGATTCATCTTCGATTCGATCACCAAATGCCCAACAGAGTTCTACAGAGCCAAACCCAAGCCATGGATTATTGGGATTTTTTGCCTTACGTTCTGCTTCAATTTCTTCCAACCAAGGAAGGATGACTGGTTCGAGAATCTCTCCATAGCATTCGTTGGGCACAATCACGTTACCTAGGCGGTTCAAGCCCACATTGCCCAGCAGAACATCATCCAGGTCGAAGGACCCGTGGTAATAGTCTCTGAAAGTTCGTGCAATATCGTGGTCGAGAGTACCACAGGTGGTGCTAATCACATTGTATGCTCGACTTCTAACGGCCTCGTGGAAGAATCCACGCGTCCCTGTCGCCATTAGGCACGCAGGGAACGAGAGCCAGTTGAGGACCTTCTTATCCTCGTTCCCAGATTTTGTTTCAGAAATCGCATTCTGCAGAATATCGCGTGCATCGATGAGCTTTGTTGCAGTGAATCCCCCTGCTGACTTCATCTGACGTAGTAAATCTGAGATTGTCTCTGTGGAGCGCAAATCATAGTCTTCGACAGGCTGGTCGAAATCATCCCGATCATAGGTCATGTACTATGTGCGTTCGACCCCGCCTATCGTCTATCCGACGTTTTTTTTAATGATTTTTCAATTGAAAAATTCATTTTCTAATTGTAAAATTCTATCTCTAATCTGGGCCGCCCGTTCGAACTCCAGTCGAGCCGCTGCCGTCTTCATCTCTTTTCGTAATCTCTCGATGAGTCGAAGTGCATCATCGTCAGCATTTCCTTCGATTTCTCTGTTAGTTTCTAGAACGTCAGCTCCAGTCTGGGCCCAACTCGGCTGACTGATGTTGGATAGTATGGATTCCTCGTGCTCGTTCCAAGTGCCCACACCGAGATCAAACCGCTTGACGATATCCTTCGCTCCACTCCTGCCTCCGGTGCGTGAACCCACCATCCTCTTTCCTCCACTCGTTCCTTTTCCGGCTGTGTTTGATAGGAGCCCTTCCACTTCCTGCCCCATCACCGGGAGTGCCTTCTGAATCGTAGTAGGGATGATTTTGTTTGCATCATTGTGGGCTTCCTGCCTTTTTCTTCGCTCTAAAGTCTGTTCGATGGAGGCTTGCATTGCAGGACTAACCGAATCAGCGTAGAGGATGACATGTCCGTTTTCGTTTCTTGCGGCTCTACCGATAGTCTGCAAGAGGCTTCGCTCATTTCTCAAAAATCCTTCACGGTCCGCATCGAAGATTGCAACAAGGCTTACTTCTGGTATGTCAAGCCCCTCTCGAAGTAGATTGATTCCGACGATGACATCAATGTGGCCAAGTCGGAGAGCTTTGATTATCTCAGATCTCTCAATTGTTCCAATCTCGCTGTGGAGATAATGAGCCTTGACTCCCATGCGTTGGAGGTATTCGGCAACCTCTTCTGCGAATTTGATAGTCAATACGGTGACTAATACTCGCTCATTCTTACCTGCACATCGATTAATCTCATCCAGAAGATCCTGAACTTGTCCTTCGGTGGGTCGGACTTCAATACGGGGATCAAGGAGTCCAGTTGGCCGAATTTCCATTTGAACGACACCTTCAATCTCGCGCAATGTATCTTTCATACTCATTGCTCGCTTTTTCTTCTTCACGTCGGCCTCAACAGCGCCGCCTCCGCTTGGAACATGCTCGAGTCCAGCTGGAATATCCTGGCCAGTGATCTCGGCAAGATGCCGTAGTTCACGCTCCCCTGGTGTTGCGGAGACGTACATCATCTGTGGGACTAGATTCTGAAATTCATCGATTCGTAGAGGTCTGTTGTCATAAGCAGAAGGCAGTCGGAAGCCGTGATCAATGAGGTTACGCTTTCTCGAACGATCTCCTGCATGCATGCCTCCGAGTTGTGGTAGCGTTACATGGCTTTCGTCCATGATTACTAGGTATTGATCAGGATTACCGTGGAAGGTATTCGCACAAGCTGCCATGAAATCGAATAAGCAATATGGGCGCTCTCCTTTTTTACGACCATCGAAATGTCTACTATAGTTCTCAATTCCCTTACAGGTACCAATCTCTCGAAGAAGTTCGAGATCATAGTCGGTCCGAGTTGCAATCCGATGTGATTCGAGTTCCATGTTCCTGTCTCTGAACCATTTCTCGCGGTTATCTCTCTCGTCCTCGATATCCTCTAGAGCTCGGCCGAAGGACCCTTCTGCAGTTATGTAGAATTCTTTTGGATGAATCCATGCCTCTTCAATCTCGTCGAGAGGCTCAAAACTGATAGCTTCACAGATTTGGATTCGTTCAATCCCATCGAAACCAAATCGGACTCTAATCGGATCATCACGGCTCGGCATCCAGATATCTAGGACTTCTCCCCTGAGTCGGATGTCTCCTCGCTTGAAATCAGACCCGCTCACACGTCCATAGTGGAGTGATACCAATTCTCGTACAACGTCCATTGGTTCGACAGATTGGCCGACAAATATCCTAAGATGATGCTGTAGGAATGTTTCAGGTGGATTTAATCCATAGATTGTAGACACAGTTCCAACCACAATCACGTCTTGCCGGGTGACTAATGATGCTACAGTCGAGAACCGTTCCTGTTCGATCCGTTCGTTCATTTGCAATTCTTTGTCGATGTAGAGGTCTCGTCCAGGGATGTAGGCCTCAGGCTGGTAGTAGTCGTAATGGCTTACGAAATACTCTACTGCATTAGAGGGGAATAGGCTGGACATTTCTTGCCAGAGTTGGCGTGCAAGTGTCTTATTGTGGCTGAGTATGAGTGTGGGAATTTGTAGCCGTTGAATGATGTGTGCCATTGCAAATGTTTTGCCTGATCCCGTTACACCAAGGAGAACACAACGTTCTTGCCCATTTTCTAATTGGAAAATGATTTCTTCAATTGCCTTTTCTTGGTCTCCTGAAGGGTCGTATTCCGCTTCAAGATGGAACGGTATTGCATTCGCGATGGCCCGTTCTCCGATGACCTTGGATAGATCGTAGTGATCAACATCCATGGCAAGGCCTCAGGGGAGGAACAGACCACCATTGACGTGGAGTATCGCGCCAGTCATATACGAGGAATCTGGACTGCAGAGAAAAGAAGCAACACTGGCGATATCATCAGGAGTACCGAGTCGTCCCATTGGGATACGTTCCAATCTTTGTTTCCTCTTTTCATTGTCATCTCCTGCGAGAATATCTGTATCGATGGCACCTGGAGCGATGATGTTCACTCGCTGTTCCGAGTATGCAAGGTCTATGGCAAGGCTTCGAGCCCATGCATGCAGTGCTCCTTTGGATGCAGCATAGTGGGCACCATGGGGGCTCCCACGGATTCCTAATTGGCTACCAATAGCTACGACAGATGCATGTGGAGATAAGTGTCTAGAAAGGGCAGTGTATACGGCGACAGCCCCTCGGAAGTTAACGTCCATCGTCTCCTGTAAATCATCCATTGTGAGTTCTCGTGCAGGGCTGCGATGATACATGCCATGATTCAGAATTAAGGCGTCTACTCCATATTGCATCCAGGGATGGTCTGCAAGGATGAATACTTCATCTGTCTGACCACAATCGACTTTGACAGCAACACAATCTACTCTTTGTTGGCGTAGTTCTGAAATTACGGATTCAGCGGATTGTGAATCGTTGTTGTAGGTGAGAAGGATACGATATCCATCTGAAGCTAATCGTTTCGAGATTGCAGCTCCTATTCCCCGTCCACCGCCGGTGATTACTGCCAGTTTCATCTCATCACCTTAGTTAGTGGCACAGCAACTGTTGTCAGGTTGCATCAATATGATGGGAATTAGTAGAATCCATCCAGTGAGCATAGATGTTCGGAATAGGACGGTTTGGAAGTCAACAAACCGTTCTCGAGCGAGGATTACTACAATATTCGCAAGGGCCATTCCAGCAGAAATAGCGAGGAACCAAATTTCATCCATCGGATTTGAGATTGCAAAGCAGGCAAACCAAAGAAGCGATAGTTGTACGGAGGTTCGCGTCGTTGTTTCTTCACTGAATCGTACTGGGAAGGAGTGTATACCATTCAAGCGATCGCTTTCGACATCCATTCGTGCGTAGTTGATATCGAATACAGTAATCCAGAGGGCAACTCCGAGAGATATTGGTAGGATTGTAGGTAGCCACAGTAGCTCAGTATGGGTCCCGAACATTCCAGTGATTGCTGCCCATCCGTGTACGTCTCCAGCAACTGCAACCCATGCACCGGCTGGTGCGAGGCCGAGACATAGGCCGAGCCATAGATGGCAGAGCCAAGTGAACCTCTTGGTATATGGGTAGATTACGAAAGCGAGAACAGGTAGCCATGCCATCATAAGTGCAACTTGATTCAACATCCAAGCGCCGAGAAGAAGCATGAGTAGGAAGATTGCTGCTAGAGACCAGGCTGTCTTGACATCCATCTTTCCTGAGGCAAGGTGCCTCCCCTCGGTTCGAGGATTTGCTGCATCTATCTCTCGATCGATAATCCGATTCAACGCCATCGCGAGTCCGCGTGCACCGATTGCAGCTATCAGAATCCAGACAAGATCCATCTGAATCCAACCGTAAACGGAGGTGGACATATCGTCCATGAACTGGTGATGCGCGATGATGTATCCAATCAGTACGAAAGGTAGTGAGAAGAGCGTGTGCTCCACTTTGACGAAGGAAAAAATTTCTCGAATATCCATCGATCTACCTCATTTCAGGATGTGATTAGGCCAGTTTCTAACACCAAGGCCATCCTCTGCGATACTTCGCCGAACTCGCTCCATTATAGCGGGGTCGTGTAGAGTGACTGCTGGCCATCGACGAGTGGGGACCTCTCCCTCCATTGATGGGATGGGTGTTGTTGCATCCCAAGCAATCCGTGCTTTCCCTACGTCGAATCGTAGTCCGCGGTCGACATCGAAGCGAGCGAAGAGTTGCCAGAGGAGACGCCTTCGTGTGCCAATGTCATGGAGGTTTAGATCATCATCGGTTATGAACAACCATCGTAACATCTTCGAATTTGGCAATTGCCAAATTGAATCTATCAATTGAGAAATATGCATTCTTTGATTGGCTGCGGCCTCTTCATCACGCCCAATCATTCCGGTCTTCGGATCAGGTCGCCCTTCTATTCGAGTGGTAACGACAAGAATACTAGGTCGTAGTAGGCGAGCATCAGCAACGTGTTCTACTGCCTGAACAGAATCAAGGAACCCTTCCGGAACACCCGGAGCTTTGCCCTCTCCTCTGCGCCAACCTGGAGATGCCTTTGCTGGCGAACCTTCAGGCCCATCCTTTCCGCTCCTAGGGTCAGCATCTACAATCCCACTGGCATCAATCAGAATCTTGCTCTGGATATTTTCGTAAGGTGTCGCAGGATCCAATGAATCTCCAACCATGCCTTCGATAACGAGTATGTCCTCTCTTGGGTCGACGTTATTGTTGAGTGCGTCAAGAAACGCCTCTAGGTTCTTTGGATCGTGATCTGCATCGACGGCGACAATGGTCTTCAAGAACATCATTTGTCCAGCCCCAAGGAGCCCCATAGCTGTCTTTCTGGCCTGACGTGGATACCTCTGCTTCGATGCCACGATTGCGAGATTGTGAAATCCGGTTTCCATGGGTAGATGTATTCCTACGACGTCACGATGTTGAAACCGCAGTACAGGGGTGAATTGGCTACCAATTGCCTCGCCAATGTACCCGTCCTCCATCGGTGGTAGGCCTACGATAGTTGCAGGCAACATGGCATTCTTTCGGTGAGTAATTGCTGTCACTTTGAGAACAGGATATTGTCCAGTTAGAGAATAGAATCCGAAATGGTCACCGAATGGACCTTCTTGCTTGGTCTCACCTGGTTCGACATATCCTTCGATGACGATGTCTGCATCAGCAGGTACCATCAGGTCTTGCGTCAGTGCCTTTGTGATGCGAAGCCGGCGCCGTCCTAGGAATCCAGCAAACATGTATTC
>DAYJ01000046.1 GCA_002506875.1 Euryarchaeota archaeon UBA40
CGACTTAATTCAACGGCTTCTTGACGACGAGAGCGAAACGGATTCGCAGGAACTCTCTGATTATGACAAATGGAGGAAACAAGGGAATATTCCCAAGGAAAGAGCCTTTCCATTGGATCTAACACCGCTTGAGGAAGGAGAGGCGGTTAAGAAAGGAGGAGACCCCGTTTGGAAATCTATACTAGAAGCGATGTTGAATCTACCCGGTTGGTGGCTTGCACTTGGGTTATGTTTTAACTTACTATTCGCAGGAATCGTGAGCTATTACATTGAAGATGACGTCCCTGATTACGAACTCATTGATTTCGATCAGGAACGAGCACGCGGATATGCCCAAACATTGGTCGATCTTGGCCACCCTGAATGGGGAGGAAGAATGAGTGGCACCGTCGAAGAAGCAAACGGAGCTGAAGCAATCAAACAGAATATGACCGAAGCAGGGATGGGAGCTACGGTTCAAACTTTCAGCGTACCAATGTTTGAGATTATCGCGGAGCCAACTATGAGTATCTGTGAACCCGGACCAGCACCTATAATCGGCACCGTTGACCCATGTGGAATCGCAGATATTGGTGCAGAAGTTACCACCTTCACTCACAGAGAAGAATTCGTTATCCAGGGTTACAGCGGTACGATGCAACTTGGTTATGCTCAAGATGCTGAACTAATCGACCTCGGTAATGGCAGCGAGGATGCAGATTGGGCATCTGCCTCCGGAGCTATTGGCATGGTATGGGGTCAAGGAGACGTATCTGGAAACACCGATCTATTCCTTCGAGCACAGGAGAATGACCTATTCGCTCTGATTCTTGTAAACATGAAACAGAACTGTGACGAACTGGTGTCGGGGGACTGTGTTCCATACTTCAAGTCAGTCGATGTTAGTCGATTCGATACGATGCCGGCTCAGATTGCCTTTGTCATGGTCTCAAAGTCTGTTGGAGAGATTCTTCAGGATGAAGTCATCAACGGAACACAGCGATTCCAGATCGATGTCCGCGTTGATAACGAAGGGAATCGAGATGTTTCTGTAACCTGCGGAGTCATCCCTGGAGCGACAGATGACATGATCATCTTTGGAGCGCATCACGATACTGTATACAATGGACCAGGTGCAGTGGATGACACATCTGGAAGTGCAACTGTAATTGAACTTGCACAGCAGTTTGGCGCACTATACGATACATTGGGAGAGCCAGAGTATACCATGAAATTCTGTACATGGGGTGGAGAAGAGCAGGGGCTCTTCGGAAGCAGTGCATGGGTAGAGGCACATCAAGAGGAGTTGAAAGAACATCTACGCCTCTATGTTAATCTCGACATGAACCACGTTGATGCAGAGCGAAATGACGGAGTAACCTTGTTTGGTAACTCCGAAGAGGATGTACAACATATTGCGAACATACATTGGAAGTTCACCCAGGAGAATGAGGCCCTCGCCACGAAGTATCCTGCAGACATCCGTCTTCTCAACTCAGAGGAAATGCCATACAACAGCGACCATGCACCATTCGTATACGATATTGACCCTGCAGGCAACGAATACGGCCGTGCACTTGTCTGTTATGGATCAGGAAGTGCAGAGTACCACACATATCTAGACGGAATGGATCGATTCAATGAGGAATCTCTCGCCATCAGTGGTATCATCTACGGTTCCTATGCACGCTGGCTTGCATGGGGTTGATTTGATGAAACAAGCTAGAGCAAGTCATATTCTAGTTGATTCCAAAGGCCAAGCGATGACAATTTACAAGCAAATCATGGAATCAAAAAAACCGTTCAAGGAGTTCGGGAAACGGGCCAGGAAACATTCGACTTGCCCCTCGAGACACAAAAACGGAGACCTAGGGAACTTTGGCCGAGGACAGATGGTTGCTGGCTTTGAGATGGAAGTTAGAAAGATGGAAATCGGCACTATGAGCGAACCCGTGAAGACGAGATTTGGATATCACCTAATCTGGTTGCATGAGCGGATTGATTGATCAACCACGCCAGAGGATTAGTTCATTCTCATCGATATGATGCCGGATGATTTTACCAGATTCATTACCGAGAGGCCACGGTATAGACGAGAGTAGTTCGAAGAAATCGGCAGAATTCATTCGAGCAAGACGGACATTGGTCCGCTTGAGATACTTCTGACAAACATAAGACCAAGAAAGGATCATCCGCTCCTCTACCTTCATCCAAGGAAGGAAGCGTGACATGAGGCCACCCTTAGAATCCAAACGATAGCGCCCGTCTTCGATTATTTCCTTGAATACTATACTCAAGGCATCTTGATTCCGCACTCTAGCACTCTCAGAATCACCGGCACTCTTCCGATTCCCTCCACGATTACGGTTCGAAGAACCCGACTTCTTTGCCTTCATGGTACCTGCCTTGACCATTGGAGCCTCACCAGACCGATCAATGACTAGTTCAGGAGACATCCCAGAGAATATCTCAATCCATGAACGGTTTCCAAATCCGGCTTCAGAGCGAATCTCTGCTTTGGACATCTTCCGACCAGTAGCTTTCTCAATCATCTTAGGAAGATACGTCGATAGTTTCTGTACCGACATAGGCAGATCTCCATGTTGCAAGATAGATGAGCGAACTGAGGCACTAGATATCCGATGGGAACGATTTGTCTTAGAGGATTGACGATTTGAACTACGACTCTTGCTCGAACCACTGCCTTGTTTTGGAGACCCCTTCTTCTCCTTCACAGGAGCAGTAACCTCCACGGCAGGAGGTTGGACTTCCACTGCCTCCTCTACAGGCATCTTGAACTTCGGATCTGGAAGGAAAAGCTCGCCTGCGATTGAATACATCATACGATGAGTAGCCTTTGATCCACAATATCGTGCAGAGTCCTTACCAAGACGCTCCTTGTGATCCCTGAACAAGTCATTGCTCACAATTACGCCCTTGATTTGGATTGCAAGGTCGAGGATAAAGGCATCATCATCAGTCCCGGAAGGTGACTGAACGAAATGCACCGATTGATGCTCACGATACTCATTGACCCATTCCATGTTTGGGAAGGCTCTCTTTCCAGACATCCTGAACTGCGCGATTACTGGATAGACAGTGTGGCCATCTGCAAGAAGGCGATCAAGTGCTGCACGGAGTTGTGTCCCGTTTCCTGAACTATCGACACCCTGTCGGGCGATATTCGCCCCATCAAGAACCAGATTCATGTTACACACCTCTGGCCCCTAGGGCCTACGGCCAAGTTGTTGTTACGGTCAAAAATCAGGGAATCACCCCACACCCAAAAGGGATCCCGATCGCAGCACACCCGAGGGGCGCTGTGAGCGAAGATCACCTGCACCGAAGTGCAATGGATGATAATCGCTAGTGCTGTTGCTGTATGAACCCTATGACGGGACTTCAGGCCCCGACATGGGCGAATAAAGCCTCATAATTAGGCTCCATACCAGGATTATCAGAATACCAAGCATACCCAATCGTGCCATCTGACTCTACAACGAAAACTGAACGTTGAGCGACAGTATATCCCTTAATTGCAAAGTCATCGAATGTGACGCCATATGCAGTAATGACTTCTCGGTGGACATCAGAGAGGAGCGGATACGTGATACCGTTAGCATCTGCAAACGCCTTGTTGGAAAACGGGGAATCCACAGAGATCCCGATTACATCGCAATCAGTGGCTGAAAGAGAAGACATTGCATCGTTCACTGTACAAACCTGATTTGTGCAAACACCGGTGAAAGCCGCTGGATAGAACGAGAGAATCACCCGCCTACCCTTGTATGATGACAAGGTAGTGTCATTCTTGTCCTGATCCTTCAGCGTAAAGTCCGGGGCCTTATCTCCAATATCGACCATACCCCGACCGGGAAAAGCGAGTCCATGAAGAATACCCTTCCTTCAGAACCTCCTCAGGCCCGATTATACGTCGTTGGATTCATGCCATGGAAGATACAGGACACGGTATGGTTGCACGCGGAGACCGGGTTCTCACCGCCATCGCAATTGACCGCGAAGCAAGGGAAGAGGTCCTTGCGATGATGATTGAGGACGAGGACCTAGAGATGGTAATTCGAGGATTCATGGCGGATGCAGAAAGTACTGACATCATCGAAATACGAATCGATAGTTGGACCGTCGGGACAATTGGTCCCGAAGCACGAGAAATAGAACGCACCCTCCGACGTGATGCTTGCCCAGTATGCACCAGGACTAGTTTCTGGATAGAGGATGACGAAGTGCGCGCTGGTTGCCATGATCGCCTATGCAAAGCTTGGATTGAACCGAACTCTGTCGATGAGGACCGTATCGACTGCGGATGGCCCTCTGCACAAAGAACACGGGCATGCAGTAGCTTCGGTGAAGCAAAGAGGGTCCTAACCCAGATGAGAGCAGAGGCAGAAGCGAATGCTGTTGAAACAACGGATATTGTTGACGTATCAGAATTCTGATTACATTCTCTCAGG
>DAYJ01000045.1 GCA_002506875.1 Euryarchaeota archaeon UBA40
GAGGCAGCAAAATCCTGCATTAAATTGACAATTTTTGTTCCGATACCCAGATTCCTAGATTTTTCATCTACAGCCATCCCTCGAATTCGGTAAAACGCACCATCTCTCGGATCAGTTTGCAAAGTGGCACAACCAACCATTCGATTTCCAATGTGTGCTACAACGAATTTCGTTCTAGGATCTTCATCTATTCCATGATAGTGTGCGGTTTCAAGAGGGAGACCAATCCGAAGCACCTTCCATCTGAGATTGAGGTGATCCTCGTCGACAGAATTCACCCATGAGTATCGCACCTCCATATCTTTGTCCAGTATCTCCCAACGCAAATAGCCACCGGGAAAGACCCAATCTCTGAAACGATGGAGGCCCGTCCCCGATTTGATGATGGAGGATACATCCGACTTGATGATCCATCCTTCATCGATTATTGATGAAGGCGTAAAATTGGGCCCAGGAGTGCGAATTTGGCATTTTTGTCATATTCGGGAAGGGGCCCGAATAGGGTCTAAATCTTCGCTTGGACAGAACGTCGTTGTAGGGCCCGCTGTTGAGATTGGTTCGGGTTGTAAAATTCAAAATAACGTATCCATCTTTTCCGGCGTCACTTTAGAATCAAATGTCTTCATTGGACCATCTTGCGTATTCACGAATGTGCGGAACCCCCGTGCAGGTATCAATCGCAAGTCGGAATTTGAATCTACATTAATCCGCCAAGGTGCCACTATAGGCGCTAATGCCACAATCCTTTGTGGAATAGAAATTGGAGCGTTTGCAATGATTGGTGCGGGTAGCGTTGTCACGCGTACAGTGCACCCCCATGCCCTCATGGCTGGAAATCCAGCGAGACAGATTGGCTGGGTGGGCCAATCTGGTGAAACCTTGGATTCCGATTTGGTCTGTCCGAGAACAGGAGAGAAGTACATCATCGAGAATGGAATCCTTCGTCGAGAGGAGGTGGATGAATGAAGTGGCTTAGCCTATTGTTGGTGTTCATGTTTGTCGGTTGTATTGGCGCATCTCCTGAGCCTGAGAATCCGTACCATGGATTCGAATGGACTGGAACGAATCCCGCCCCCTTGTTCATGTTGGAGTCCTCAGATGGTGAGCTTTGGTCGCTTGAGGAACAGCGGAATAAGACAGTTGTTCTTGCTTTTACTTACACTCGTTGTTATGCTACTTGTCCAGTAACTTCAGCTACGTTAGCAGCCATTAATGATGCTCTTTCGGACGAAGAAAAGGAAAGAATCACATTTGTATCGGTTACTATCGATCCTTGGCATGATTCACCTTCTGTCTTGACTAATTGGACCGAGGAAAGAGGATATGAATGGCCTCATCTTACTGGTTCTCCAGAGGCTGTTGTTCCAGTGTTAAACGAATATGGGGTTGATCCAGTAAATTTCGAGGATGATTCTGACGAAGGATATGGATTCAGTCATACACAACCCACTTACATTATCGATGAAACCGGCAATGCTCTCGTACTTTGGACAGAACCAGATTTACCACTAGATCTCTTCCTTGAAGATCTTCGACTCATTGCGGTGTGATTCTCAGATGAATGACCGCCGTCGAGCGACTTGGGCCCTTCTATTGGTTACTCTTCTCTGGGGTGGAACATTCATCTGGATGAAACAGGCATTAGATGCAAGCGTAGTGTTGACACCTACTTTAGCAAAAAATGACGCTGCTATTTTCTTTGTCCTCATGAGGTTTCTAATCGCTTCCGCCCTCCTTCCTCTAGTCCTTAGTGAAGCAAGAAAAGGCCTCATGAGCATACCTAATTGGAAGGCCGGGTCGTTGCTGGGGGTACTGATTTGGGGAGGGTTTCTGTTACAGATGATTGGTCTTACCGATGTTACGCCAGCAGTCTCAGCTTTTCTAACAAGCCTCTACGTTGTATTCACATCTTTGATTGCCATGGCAATTACCCGCCGCTTCCTTTCGCTTCCAGCAATAGTTGGTGTCTTTCTTGCAACCGTTGGAGCAGGTTGGATTTCTGGACCACCTCAAATCAATTTCGGGCTTGGTGAGTGGCTGACTATTGCATGCGCGTTTCTTTTTGCGGCGCATATTATTGCAACAGATCGTTTGACAGAAGGTCAAGATGCAGTGGGCATGACTGCAACGATGCTGCTTACTGTGACCATTCTTTCTGGTATTACGCAACTAGTATTCGGGTCAAGTGATTATGGTACTCTAATCGATCTTACACTCTCCCCATCGTTTCTCTTTCCACTACTATATTGTGCGATTCTTGGAAGCATAGTTGCGTTGCTGATATTGATGATGCATCAGAGGAACCTTGACCCAGTTCATGCGGCAGTACTCTATGCTGCTGAACCGGTCTGGGCAATGCTCGGCTCCCTGGCCTTCGACCTTGAAGGAGAGCTTACAGGCTGGCTCATTTTCGGTGCTTCCGCAATCCTTGTTGGCAATCTAATTGTCCAGTTCGGTGAGAATTCCGATGAAGAAGAATGACTTGGCTTGAGTCATAAGTATGGAGGAGTGTTCAAGAATCGGTGAATAGTCGGCAATTCATGGCGACCTTCGATCCCGCTACAATGGTCTTTGGGAGCTTTGCTGACCAACTCGATGCAGCATTTGGGTCATCTATAGGTTGGATTGTGGGCAATCTGCTTTTACTCGTAGTTGTTTTTGGTTTGATTCAGGCGCTTAGGAATGCTTCTGACCTCATCAGATATTTCGAGATAACAAATGCAAGATTCACATCTTGGATTGGATACACCATTGCCACCATCATTCAACACTTGGTATTCCTTTCCTTTGGTTTCCCCTTCATCGGCGCATTTCTAACTGCAGTATCTTCCACACTTCTTTGGAAGTGGACATTTGATACATTGACACCGACGAATGCTTGAGCGTCTATATGGACGGCGGGTTGAAGCACCCTCGGGATTCAATTCACTAACATGGCGACGTTCGGAGACCGTCCTCCTCTCCCTGAGGACTTGTCTGAATTACTCTCTGATGAGACGGCAAGTACAGTATTTCTCAAGGCTGACTGTCCACCACGAGTAAAATCTGGACACATTTCTGAGATACGATTGGTTGAATTGGAGGAGGAACCCTGGTCTCGTGGTCGAGTTGAATCTCTTGCTGAAGCAATTCAACAAGTTGTCGAGGAGAATCAGGATCGATCAGATTGTTTTGTTGAGATTGAACGCCTTGGTTGCACGATTTTCCAGGTAGGAGATCTTCGAGTGACTTGTGCATCACCTCCATTCTCAGATGCATGGGAGATTACTGTCGTGCGGCCTGTTGCTCGATTGAGTATTGCTGATTATGAATTGCAGCAGGACCTCATAGATCGTCTTTCAGATCATCATCGTGGCATGTTTGTTGTTGGTAAGCCGGGTTCAGGAAAGAGTACTTTTGCTACAGCGATTGCTGACCACCTCGATCTAGAGATTGGAGCGATGGTTAAGACCATGGAGGCTCCACGTGATCTTCAGGTTGCGAAGCGAATTACCCAATATGCACCATTAGAAGGTGATTTAGAGAAGACTGCGGAAGTAATCTTCCTTGTCCGTCCTGATTTTGTAATCTATGATGAGGTAAGGAGAGCCAATGATTTCCGAATCTTTTCTGACGTCCGCCTTGCAGGTGTAGGGCTTCTCGGAGTTACTCATGCGAATAGTGGACTTGAAGCAATTCAGCGACTTGTTGGTAAGGTTGAACTTGGATTAATTGCACAAGTGCTCGATACTGTTGTACATATTGAGCGTGGTAAGGTACACGAAGTTCTCGAACTGAAGATGGTAGTTCGAGCACCTTCAGGTATGGATGCCGAATTATCACGACCAGTCATTGAAATTCGACGATTCCCTGAGGGGACGTTAACTCATGAGATGTTTGCTTTCGGCTCTGAGATAGCAGTTGTTCCCGTAACGGCAGATGGAGAATCCAATCAATCTAGTCCAATTCGGCGACTTGCCGCTGAAGAATTACGGCGCCTCATTCGAGGGTTTACTGGAGTTCGCGTCCATCATGTTCAGTTTACTAGTGAGAGAGCCGCAGAGGTCTATGTTGACGATGCTGCCATTGGTTCTGTTGTAGGCCCTGGCGGGGATTCAGTTCGTGCCCTCGAAGAAGAGGTAGGGGGCGTCCGATTGAAAATCAAGGGGTACAAGGATCTATCACATGCGCTTAGGCGTGAGTTAGATCAGCGTTCACATCTCCAAGATCACGGTTTTGACCCATCAACTGCGTCTCGTTCTTGGGAGTCGTCTAAAGGTGGACGCAAAGGAAAGAGAAAGAAAAATCGTCGCCGTTGAATCTTGAATCAGCATCGGTTGCATTGATATTCTTGATTACTTACTGCGGGACGATGAGAACCTCAGTTGCGTTGGTTGCCATAATGCTCCTCCCAATCCTCCTTCAAATTCCTGAAGTCCCTGAATATCTTGAGGATAACGAACCTTCTTTCCCATCAGTTAGCGCAACTAACCCTCTTGGCTGGGAATGGGTCAACAAAGATACGGATGCGGGTTTTACTCGAGTCATGCAAGTTGAAGGTCAGTCGAATGGTTCTTTCTTCGTCTCTGGTGTATTCAAAGCCGGATCACTCAATCTTGAAAATCGAATGATTTTGAATAATGGAGGATACGATGCTTTCGTTGGACATTATGCTTACAATGGAGGCAATGGATATTGGTCATGGCTTACATCTTTTGGAGGGACTGAAGATGAATATGTTGAGGATATGATATTCGCATCTTCTGGAGATCTTGTCATAGTTGGGTCTTCTGATTCTTCTTCAATCAGCGTAGGTTCTACCACATTGACAAATCAAGGAGATAGAGATGGGTATTCGTTCAAAGTTGATGGTCAAACAGGATCGATTGATTGGATACAATCGTTGGGTTCTACTGGTTTTGATAATGTAACTGGTGTAACTGAAACCTCCATTGGAGATTATGCTTATTGTGGTTGGACAAATAGTACTACACTCAATGTCAATGGTACTGCACATAATGGAACTGGAATGGATAATGATCTCTTCATTGCATGGTCCTCTATTGGAGGAACATGGAACAATCTTCGTCGCTATGGGGGTAATGGAAAAGAGGAAGCGCATGATTGTGCAGCCGACTCTAATGACAGAGTAATGGTCGTTGGGGAATTCAGTTCCTCTACAGTTACGCTGGATCAGACCACAATCAGTCATGGTGGGGGAACAGGTTCTGACAGTATTGTGATGCGGGTTGCTCGTAGTGGTGTAGAATGGGTTCGTAAGCCAATCGCAACAGCAAACGATCGCGCTTGGTCCGTAGATGTGGATTCTGCAGGAAATGTCTTCGTTGTTGGAGAACACCTGTACAATTCTTCAGGATCTAGCGAAATTACTTGGGGTTCAATCCGCATTTCAGGTTGTATAAATTACCAAATGGTCTATGTCGTGAAATTCTCAAATGTTGGGGCAATTGGCTGGGCAATTAGGTCATATAATTACTATAGCTCTTCTTCAAGTTCAAACCGTCAATGGGACCCTTCGATTGCAGTTGCAGGCAATAATCTGGCATTGGGGCTTCACAACAATGGTAATTCCCGCCTCAGATTTTGTGGCAGTACTACCTCAGACGTGCTCTATGGCAATTCGTATGATACAGCATGGTTTGTTGGAATTTCGAGTACGGGGGATGTTCGGAATAATCACTTTCGACAGTCACAATATGCAAATTTGTACGATGTCGATGTCGTAGATAATCCCACAGGCAACGACTATGCATTTGCTGGTTGGATTAATCATGGTCGTCATGGTCATGATAATACTCAAAGTGATACTACGACGATGCATCAAACACGGTCTGATGCGCCTTATACTTCGATGAGAATACACAATTGGGAGGACTCAAATTCATATCCCGGGCCATACAATACCATTGAGAATATCGATATAGGATTCACATCAAGGGAATGGGTAATCGATCAAGAACGGATTAATTCTACTCATTCAGCAATTCTTGTTCATGGTGAGACACAAGGACTACGTTTTGGTAATCTTTCAAAAGGTGGAACAACCGATGAGAACATCTGGCTAGCTGTCGTGAATGAGACTGGATCTTGGACGGAATTAGCTCATTTCCATTTTCAGACTGAGCGTGATACCGACAATCAGCCAAAAGGACTCGGAATGACCATTTCACCTAATGGTACGATATGGATCACAGTATGGTGGTCTGGCTTTCTTGAAGTTCCAGGATTTTCTAGACTTACTGGATCAGGTTTCAATATTCTAAGTTGGCATCCAGGTACGGGCTGGGCATCAAATGAACAAATTAATGGTTTTCAGAATTCATACGACGTCCCCTTCGATGCAGTAATTGATGGAATGGGGGATCTATGGGTATCGGGTGCGTGTAGATATACTGTTTCGATAGGGAGTTTCTCTTCCAGCGGAAGTAGCAGTTATCTGACCTGCTTTGCACGCAGAAATGTAACTAATGGATGGAATGCTGTTTACCGTTCATATTCACAAAACAGTCCTAGAGTCGATGCGATAGCAGGCCATCCTAATGGAGGCATTGTTTTCTGGACCAGAGGCGATTACTACCTTACTCCTTCAGGAAGCAGTGTCTACGTTAGTAACAATGAAGCAGGTGGTTTAGTACGTTTATTTTCCAATAACGGATCGATGTATCTCTGGGATAGGCCCGCTTGTTCTACATCTTCCAACCAGTGTAATTTGGTTCAATCTATGGACGTAAGATCGAATGGAGATATTGTAATCGGAGGACACTTTCGAAATTCAATTTCGTTCTCAGGATGCTGTTCAGTAAATTCTGGAGGAGGTTCCGACGGATATATTGCGATGTGGAATGCAACCTTGCATACTTGGGGCTGGTCAATCGCCCTTGGAGGTACATCAGACGACCAACTCTACGATGTTCGCTTTATTGGAAACGGGAGCATCGCTTCAGTAGGTCAAAAATCAGGAGTGATTAGCGTTGGATTAACGACCTTGTCTAGTGCAGGTACTGGATTTGTGGCCATGGCATCAGATCAGGGAACTTGGTCTTGGGCCCAGCAACCGACTGGAGATACTCGTATCCGGACCGTTATCCCCGCAGGAAATGGTAGCATCGAAGTAGCTGGTGAATTATTGTATGATGTCAATCCCCGTATTTTTGGATTAGATTCTCTTCGTTCATCGGATGGGGAGGACTTGTTTGTCTCAAGGATGAGTGCTGATCAAGATGCTGATGGTATTACTAACAATCGCGACAATTGCCTTTCGATCTACAATCCTCCTCAAGCAGATTTTGAGAATGATGGCATAGGGGATATCTGCGATGATGATGATGATGGGGACGGAGTACTCGATGTCGACGATTCTTGTCCGATGGGTGCTATCGGATGGATATCATTGGCAGTATCAGATCACGACTCAGATGGATGTGCTGATGCAACCGAAGATGACGACGATGATGATGATGGCATCCTCGATATCGACGATTCTTGTTTGTATGGGGCGTTGAATTGGACATCGACAGCGAGTAATGATCACGATCAGGATGGCTGTCAGGATTCAGTTGAAGACACAGACGATGACAACGATCAAGTTTACGATAATCCGGATGCTTGTCCGCGTGGTGAGACAGGGTGGATTTCGAATCCAGATACGGATCTTGATGGCGATGGTTGTCTCGATGGAGTTGAGGATGATGATGATGATGGCGATGGTGTAGATGATGACCAGGACACTTGCCCTACTGGTGCTACGGGATGGGTATCACAATCATCCAATGACAATGATGGCGATGGCTGCCTTGATTCTCAGGAAGACGATAATGACGATGAAGACGACTTCCCAGATGTGGATGATTCATGTCCGAATGGAACAATCGATTGGCGAAGTGGTTCCATAACTGACTATGATGGCGATGGATGCTACGATGCGGACGAAGATCTCGATGATGACGCAGATGGCGTGCCAGATACTTCAGACAACTGCCCCCGTGGAGTCATAGGGTGGCGGACGAATCCAACAATCGATTTCGATCAAGACGGTTGTCATGATTACAATGAGGATTGGGACGATGATGGTGATGGAGTAAACGATCTCGATGACACATGCCCAAGAACAAATCTAGGTTTGTCGGTAAATATCGAAGGTTGTGCGCAAGGAGAAGTCCCTCAGGGCTCAGGAGATGGTGGCGGCAGTGTAACGTATGTGAATAATACGTATCAGAATGATACCTATGTGAATAATACGTATCAGAATGATACCTATGTGAATAATACGTATCAGAATGAAACATCTCAGAATGATACCTACGTGAACAACACTTACTCAAATTCCTCCACTTCAATTGCATATGAAAATGAAACATTCCAGAATATGACATACCTCAATGAAACTACAGTAGATGGTGAAGCAAATGAAACCCCGGCAGAATCAACAGAACAAGTGTCCGATTCTGGGTTTTCATTTCCTTTGTTGGAGATATTATTCCTAATTCTCTTGGGTACATTGGTTTTGATTCAGACCTTAGCGTTCCGAAGACGCCCAGAACCAACGTCCACATTCATAGATCCTCACGATCATACATCGATTTTCAATGATAATAATCTCGATCAAGAGGATTCACATGAAGAATTGTCAACTGATGTGGTAGAAGAAATAATTGAGGAATCTGACACCAATATTGACTCCCCGCCTTTGGATTCTAATGGGACTGTAGATGAATCGGGATTTGAGTGGATAGAGTGGCCGGAGGGTAGTGGAATTAATCATTATCGAAAGGCAGAATCTCAGGATACTTGGGAAATATGGGAATCATGAGATTCGCGGTGACTTCTTGAGAAGGACCCGGTTCAGACACCCTGCATGTCCGAAGGACAAGGGGCCCCGCCGGTTGTGATTGTTCGTCCTGAGACGAACGTCACAAGTGGAACAGCGGTTCAAGAGAAATTGATTTCTGCAGCACAGGCTTTCGCAGATATTCTGAAGCCCACACTAGGTCCGCGCGGCCTCGATAAGATGCTCTACAAAACCGACGGAACGACGGCTGTAACCAATGATGGTGCTAAGATCGTCGCAGAATTGATGGTACGACATCCGGCTGCCAAGGCCTTTGTTAGTCTTGCAGAATCCCAAGAGAATGCTTGTGGTGACGGGGTGACTCGGACGTTACTTGTCGCTGGCGAACTTCTCGTCGAAGCAGACCGGTTGATTCGCATGGGTTTGCATCCCCTAACTATTGTAGATGGATATCTTGCTGCAATGAAAGTGGTTGAGGAATCAATTCATGAATTTTCCAAGTCAATTGATGATATTGAAGGCGATCCTCTCCTCTCGGTTGCAAAGACGGCGTTACGTGGTAAATCAGCAGATCAGGATCTCGATAGATTTGCTCAGATAATATCCCAGGCAACACGTCAGATAACTCGAGAGACATCTGAAGGACTACGGTCTGAAGCTGAAGATGTTAGCATGTTTCTTTTAGGTCGAAAAGGAATCAAAGATAGTCACTTGCTTCATGGTATTCAGGTTCGCCGCCGCGTCTTGTTGGATCGACTTGAAGGAGAACGTCATAATCTTCGTGTAGCTGTTATCCATGGTGATCTCAAGCCTCGAGAAATGCATCGTGATGTGGAGATTGAAGTCGAAAATCCTGAACAGTTAAGCGATTTTATCACCGAGGAAACTGAAAGAAAAGTCGCATTAGTTGAGAATCTCCTTCGATTAGATGTTAGCGCCATTTTTGTCTCAGGTGAGATAGATCGCGACATCCTGCATCATCTTGTTGATGAGGGTGTTTTTGTTGCTGACGGCTTTGATGATTCCGAACTTCGGAATCTCTGTGGAGTTACACAAGCGAACCTGAGTTCTTCAGTCCACCACCTAATATCCGATGATCTTGGTTATGCAGAATCAATTCATTGTGAGAGAAGGTCAGCAAGTGACCGTGTTGAAGACGAGATTGTCGTAATTGGCGGAGAGCGTGCGGAGATCGTGACGATAGCGGTCGGTGGCACAGAAGGCGTGGCGGCCGAAGAGGTTGTACGCGGACTTCATGATGCTCTTCGAAGTACGACTTTGGCAACGAGGACTAACTCTCTTCTTCCAGGAGCAGGTGCCACACATATCCGTCTTGCAATGATGGTTCGTACAGCAGCAGAACAACGCTCAGACCGAGCAAAGCTAGCAATGAACGCTTTCTCTCGGGCTTTAGATATCGTTCCAGCGACACTTGTCGAAAATGCAGGAGGTGATTCATTGGATGCTATTCTCGCTCTACGTACCTCTTCCTTAGAAGAACAGGTATTTGGTATCGGTATGGACGGTAATGTTGCCCCAGTCCCCTCCGATGTTCTACATCCAACAGACACGATACTCAACGGAATCATCGGTGCTACTGAGACGGCCTGCTCTCTACTCCGAATCGATCAGGTAATTTCAGCCAGAGGAGACTGAATCACCAATCTTCAAGTGGCCTATCCTCCCGTTGAGGTGGGGTTACGATGGGAGTTGACGCCACCTCTAACCGGCCCCGGGCACTAATCAGTGTCTACGACAAGTCAGGAGTGGTTGAATTCGCTCAGAAGATTAGTGATATGGGTTGGGAAATTCTGTCGACAGGCGGCACTGCCCGTTTGTTGAAGGAGCATAGCATCGATGTCGTGGATGTTACAGATGTGACAGGTCATCCAGAGGTATTCGATGGGCGTGTAAAGACTCTCCATCCTGCGATTCATGCTGGGATTCTAGCCAGAGGTTCGAATTTGGCTGATCTCGACACTCTTGATTCGTTAGGCTATTCTCGGATAGATCTTGTTTGTGTGAACCTCTATCCGTTTGAGAGCGTGGCTACAGAATCTCCACCTGTTGAAGAGGACGTTCTGCTTGAGATGATTGACATTGGTGGCCCGACGCTGTTACGTGCTGCTGCGAAGAGTCATCAGGACGTTCTTGTGGTTCCACGGAAGAAGTACTACAGAGAAGTGATAGATGCCCTTGAAGAGGCGAATCACAATCCTAGTGGGGTTTCGATGAATCTCCGCCAGAGGATGGCAATATCTGCATTCCAGCGGACTGCAGCGTATGACGTAATGGTGGCTACCATCCTGGCTGAACGCCTTTCGGTCAATATTGAATCCCCAGAAGGAATCCCTGCGCACCTACTTGTTTCAGGAGGAAAGGCAAACCATCTTCGATACGGCGAGAATCCCCACCAAGCGGCAGGTTGGTTTGACTCGTCATCCACTAGCATTCCATCTACAGGGCTTTCTTCCGCGGTCCAACATGGAGGAAAAGAACTCTCATTCAACAATTATCTCGATCTTGATGCGGCTCTTCGGTTCGCTCGTTCTCTTATTGGTTCTGAATGGTCAAGCCTTCCACATACGTGTGTGATCATCAAGCATACGAATGCCTGTGGTGTTGCTTCATCGACAGACCAAGTTTCAGCTTGGAAAGACGCCCTTGCCTCAGATTCCGAATCTGCCTTTGGTTGTGTAATCGCTTTCACAACAGTTGTCACTCAGTTGACGGCTGAAGCCATAGGGGGCCACTTTGTTGAATGCATAATTGCACCTGGCTTTGAGCCCGGTGCTATGGATTATCTTTCACAGAAGAAGAATCGCCGTTTGTTAACACTAGACTCGTTTCTACCACTTACTGACGAAGTTCGTTATCGGCACTTAGATGGTGTTTGGTTAGCCCAAATTGAAGGTGTTCCACAGATAGATTGGGATGAAGCAGAGTGTGTTACTTCGATTGAAATGGAATCTGACGACAGGAATCTTGCTCGGTTTGGTGTTGCGGTATGCGCTCAGGTGAAATCTAACAGCGTGGTACTTGTGGATAGAACTCCTACTGGGTTCGCTACTGTTGGGATTGGGCCCGGCCAGACTAGTCGCGTAGAGGCAGTTCGTATCGCGGCTCGCCGTGCAGGGGTTCGGGCGAAAGGATCTATGATGGTATCAGATGCATTTTTCCCATTCCGAGATGGCATAGATGCTGCCAATGAAATCGGAGTAACATCCATTGTTCAACCCGGTGGTTCAATTCGCGATCAGGAATCAATTGATGCAGCAAATGAGTACGGAATGTCCATGATATTCACAGGAATGCGATTATTCCGTCACTAATCGGAGTTACGTGTATTCACTTTGAGAAGCACATACATGATTCCGAGAAAGCCTACTCCAATGATGGTAAGCGAGCCAAGAGCGAACTCATCGGCCCCGCTCCATGTGTTAGGTTGTAGCAATTGGCCATCTGCGCCACGTGTAGACACATTCCAGACAAAATACGATGATAGAGAGGACATAGCAGCAATCATCATTGTGATAATGTACTTTACATGAGAAGGCAACGTCTTCCCTGTTGCATAATATTCGAACATCGCAGGTCCAAAGAATCGATTTGTCAAAGTGTACCGGAAGAGACGTTCGTTTGAGAGTGAGAATAAGAATGCTGCAGGTACGGCCCATGAGACCGTTGGCCAACCGGGCAGAAGAATTCCGATGCCAGCGAAGACGAGAAAAATACAACCAATAGTGACGTAGATAATACGACGTACAGGATTACTTGATACAGCGTATTTTTCGACGATAGCATCTACGCTTTCAAGCCGGACCGATTGCATCATCTACTCCGACCCGCGGCATCGCCATGGTAAAATCATGCGTTCGCAAATCTTGCATTTGTCCATATGCTCAAGGCGAGAATGCCCATCCACCTTTCATGGGGGGCCCACGGGTAGGAACTCCATCCTCTCCATTGCGCCTTGCGGTTCTGATTTCAGGCGGAGGATCTGGTATGCAGGCATTACTAGATCACGAATCTAAGATTGCTTCACCTTGTTTCACCACATGCGTAGTGGTCAGCGATCGCAAAGGTGCCGGGGGCCTTTCTATTGCCGCTGAATATGGTATAGCTGCTGAAGCAGTACCCCTGGAAGACATTACTGTCGACGCAACCCCTTCACGTCGCAGAGCCCACGAGATGGCTTTACAATTAGTTCTCGAAAGACATGAGGTTGAAGGAATAATTCTTTCAGGATACATGAGGATTTTAACAGCGAATTTCCTTCAAGATTGGAGTGGGCGAGTCCTCAATATCCACCCCTCACTTCTTCCTCGTCATCCCGGTGCTCATGCACATCATGATGTTCTTACATCTGGTGATACGGTCTCAGGATGTACGGTGCATTTTGTTGATAGTGGAATGGATACCGGGGCAATCATTGCTCAATCTGAAGTTCCAGTTCACAAAGATGATACTATTGAGATGTTACAAGAACGAGTCAAGGTGGTAGAGCATCATCTATACCCCCATGTGATTGCTGACTTTGCAGCCGGAAGATTCCGTCTGGAAGGTGAAACCGTTATCTGGGAAAATCTTCACGACGATTGAGATTCAACAAACAATTAGGATGACAACCAGCCTTATGAAAATCGTCTGAATTTACGAATTGTAAGTTCCCCTCTTTGAACAGCGATCGCAGCGACTGTGGAGGCTGCGATAGAAGCAATTCCAATATTTTTCCAGAATGGAATCGAGCCAATAGTGGATGACTTCCGTGTTCATTCTTTGGTAATGCTCCATCGGATTCAGGCACGAGCTCCATCTGTCGTTGCAGAAGCCCTATTGCTATATCATCGAACCAAGGTGCATCCACTGGTAGAAGTTGAACAATTTCTTCCTTCTTCAATTGTTGAAGAATGGCTACGAGGACTTCCCATGGACCTTTTGCATCTGGCGGATCAAGATGGAATGATACTCGTTGACCTAACATGCTTCTGTAGATCTCCGCTTGTCTCTCATCTTTTACGAGAACATGGATTGATTTTGCACCACATTTTTCTAGATTTTGTACTGAAATTTCAAGCATCGTCACATCATTAATCTTCAACATCGCTTTGTCTACACCCATCCGAGATGAACGCCCACCTGCAAGGATCAATCCTCGAATGCCCTCACCTACCTGAGTTCATCCAATCTTTGTGCAGCATGCTCAATTTCAGCTAGGAGTTCTCGTGTTCGGACAATCAGGGTCTCTCGTTCTCGGCGTTTGGTCGAGGAGGTAATCCACCCCATCAGAGTTCGAATATCTTCAGCATCTCGGCGAATAGTCCATTCTAACACAGGTTCGACCACAGGTTCCCCGGCTGGGACGAGAGGTGTACCCATGGTCGAGTCCTTAACCCTAGAACCTTTCATGCTTCCGTGCTAGAGAGCAGCCCATCGCGAATCCTTCTGAGTAGACCATCACCTTCAGGGAGGTTCGAATTATTGAGAGCGAGAAGTATATGTTCCGAAATTCCTTCCTCACGAAACCGTCGATGTGCTGCGAGAATCCCTAATGCTTGCATTGAATCATCATCATTGAGAATACGTTCTAGTAAATTTAGAGGGATTTCCATACGACCGGCCCTTGTCATTTCTTCGATATGCAAAAGCATCACTTCCAATGGAATACTTCCAAATTTTTTCCGTCGGTGTTTAACGAGGTCAACAAGGGTCAACCAACGCCATTCAGGGTTACGATCAGCATCTGAGAGATTGGCGAGGAGGAGGGATGAGAGGACAAGGTCTTCCCGTCCGAAACGGAGCCAGAGTCGTCCAATCAATGTCTCAATTGCTTCATCCATTCCTTCCATTCTTGTGAGGGTCCAAGATGCAATCCTCTGGAGTTCAGGTTCAGGTGTTCCGAGATGGAATGAATATCCTGCATGTGCCCCAATTCGGTCAGTAGTTGATTTCATTGCCAATGCTGGCACTCCTATTGGATAGGCCTCTCTGAGATGTTTCATCAGTCGTTTCGGACGTTTCAGCATCTTTGGAGTGACTTGTTCAAGGTGATCATCGAGTGGATCAGTCACGATGTCACCTTCCGAACATCCGTCGGAATCGGGATGAAATTGAACTTGTATCTTCAACAGGTTCTTCCTGAGTCGAACGGAGAGGTTTGACGAGTTCCTCCGCTTCCTTTTTTGAGAAATCGAGAACTTCTCTCAACCGCTTCATAACGGCTGCCTCATCAATTGATTCATCATCGTTGAAATTGACAGTTCTCCAAGACTTTCGATATACTTGTACTCGTTCATTCCGAGTCAATTTCCTTCCTCCAGTGATGCCTTCACCTTCGAGCACTGCATTGTACACTCGAACGGGGTCACCATCATCTAACTCAAGTTCGCGGCCGATTGTGATGATTAGACGCTTTTCCTCTTGAGTAAGTACGCCATCGTTCAACACCGTTTCAACAATGGCACTGAACACCGAGAGCGTCTCAGGAGCACTGCCCATACCAAGTGTAATCCATTACCTGCCTTGAAGGCTGTCCATATTGTGAATGTATTACTTACCAGCATTTACTGACGGAGGTTTAATCCCATATGGATCGGCCAGAACCAAATGTTCGAGTCACGTTCCTGGCCGCATTGCGGTCTTCGTGCCCGCCGGATGGCGGGATTATTCCCGCTTCTGCGGCACAGCTGGGCTCGCTCCAATCCAAGGTGGAATCAAAATGGCAGAACCGAAGTATGTAATCGAGGCAACTATCCGAACGGATGGAACCGTACAGAGAAAGGACGTGGTCGGAGCAATTTTCGGCCAGACGGAGGGATTGCTTGGCGAGAGCCTGCAACTCCGTGCGATGCAGCGCAAGGGCCGCATCGGACACGTCGATGTTGAATTACAGAATCAACGAGGTAAGGTGCAAGGCATCATTCGTCTCCCGACAATGATTGACCAAGTGACTACTGCAGTAATCGCTGCTGCTCTCGAGACTATCGATCGTATCGGGCCCTGTCAAGCGAATATCAAGGTCCAGAAGATCGAAAACGTTCGGTCTGCCAAGCGGACTCAAGTTGTCGATCGTGCGAAGAATCTCTTGCTCAATCTTGTCAATTCGGGAGCAGAGGAATCTAGCAGTATCTTAGACGAAGTCCGTTCTGTGCTTACACTTGGAACCGAAACAAACCATCACGGGATGACATGTGGACCTAACGCAATTGAGAGCAACGCTCTCATCATCGTCGAGGGCCGAAACGATGTTCGAAATCTGTTGAAACACGGTATCAAGAATGCGATTGCCACAATGGGTTCAGGAATTACTGAAGAACTCGTGGAACTCGCGAAGAAGAAGAGCAATGTTACAGCCTTCATGGATGGTGACCGTGGCGGCACTTTGCTTCTTGTTGAACTCGAAGGTGCATTGGGTAACAAATTGACTCATGTTGCACTCGCTCCAGAGAGTCGAGAGGTCGAACACCTTGAAGGCAAAGTAATCACAAAGTGTCTCAATCAGAAGACGGAAGCAAAGAAGATCATCGGTCGTTTGAAGGCTGACCTCCAAAAGCAAGACGATGAAGTACTTGGTAAGAAGGAAGATTTGGCACCAGTCGTTGTGCCGGATGCAGTCCGTGATTGGAAAGAATCGTTTGAGGGCCTGGCTAAGAATAAGGCTTGCTTCGTCCTTGAAGATGGCGAACTTTCTGAACCGTTAGGGGCGAGCAAACTTGCAGAGGGCGCTGAGAATGTTTCTGGAGCAGTTGGAATGTTGTTCAATGGTAAAATCACATCAAGAACACTTGAGATAGCTAAGAGTGCTGGTGTACCTCACATTTTAGCATCATCTGTGAATGAAGATACAATGGAAGGCGTCGAGGTTTTCGTTCTTAGCGATCTATGATTATGCAGTTTGTATTCCACCCGCAATTCGAATTTTCTGTCTTGCTAGAATCTCGATTTCAGTAGTGATATCCTCGATTGTTTCGGGAAGATGCGCCTCGTCGAAACCGATGGGGAGTTGAATACCTGGTCCAGGAACGCCATCTAGGACACTTAACAACCGATCCATTCGTTGAATAATCCCTTCTTCGTTTTTCCAACAGTTTCGGTGTTCACTTCTTACACGAATCCATTGGTCGATGTTATCGAGCAAAGGTTCCAATCCTTCGACAACTCCAGTCCATTCGGATTGATCGAATTTGGTTTCAATCAAGGGGATCAATCGAAGTAGACGTTGGATTCTCAGATCACGACCTCGTGATGATTCTATGATTAACGGGTCTTCTTTGCCTATCCCAAGCCGTTCTCTAAGACTCAATCCTTTCTTCTGTAAGTGAATATCTTCCCCATCGTAGTCAGGTAACATATCTTCAATATCTTGCTTTGTCATGAAAGGCCGATCTTTGGGATTGGGCGATTTATGAGTTTCTTTCAGGATATTTATTGGAGCTTTAGTGTCCTCTTCAACCCTGATTTCTTGGATTGCGTCGCCCCCGCCTCCTTCGTTCTCTACCTCATCTTGTTTCTCAACGTGTATTCTTTCATTCACTGGCTGATTCCTCGGCTTCTTCCAAGTAGATTCCTTGGTTCGGCCATTATAGTAGAAGAACCTACCATCAGCAGCCTTCTTCTCTATCCAAGTATCATTGGGAAGGTCTTCTTCTGGCGACGAATGAATTGTTTCTGGAACTTCAATTACGGCCCTTTCCTTTTCTTCGAGATGTTTCATCTCTAGGATTTCTTTTCTTCGAATCTCGATTTCTTGACGTTCATTCTGACGATCCCTCGCCATTTCCGCTCTCGCTAAATGCCCTTCAAAATCAACTAATGTCCATTCTTCGTTTCCTTGGACATCCATCTTGAGAATCTCCGCTCTTGAAATCAGCATAGAGCGATGCTTCGCTTGGCGGCGACTGAGGCGGTTAATTTCTGTAGCGACATCTTGGAGTTCACCTTCAATCCCCCATCTTAATTGGATAACGGCACGTATGCTTTCAATTCGTTCTTTATCCATGGTTATATCGAGAGAATCTAAGGACGCAAGGAGCTCTTCTGCTAGAGATCCAGCAGCTAATCTATGTTGTACCTGAACATCAAGGCCTCGAGAATTAGGCCTCATGAATTCCTGAACATCAAGGCCCAAAGATTCCCATCTAGAGATTTGTGTACTCGCTTCTCTTTCATTATGTGAAATTTCTTGCTCCCATGTTTGAATTTCCTTAATCAGTTCATTCGAACAATCGCCACGGTCAATAATATCAAAGTTCAGAGGTACGCCGAGATTGCGAAGATGTTGAGAGGAATCTAAGGCACTCTTCCATGCTTCCTCTAATCGTTCGAGATCACCATCAATTGAAGCGAAATCCTCCACAGATAGAGGGTCACTGTAAGGTAGCAAGAGCCCCAAATCCTTCCAGTGGATTATCCTATTCTGGATGATAGTATTCTGTTCATCAATATCACTTATTTCTTTGACAACAGCCTCTTCCAGTTGTATCACATCACCCACTTTCGGGTCCTTCCGGATTGCTTGAATTTGCGTCATTAGATACTCAGATTTTGATGCACGCCTCCTCGCAAAAGTTCCGACTGTCTCCTCCACTTCCTCAAGCCGGTCTTCGAGACGGAGCCATTGATTTGCTTCTTCAAAGCGTTGGATTAGATCAGCTCCCTTACTAAACCGAATACTCCAGCCCTTCTGTTGAAGGATTCCCACGAGATTTTGTAGGACTTCTTCACGCGCCCTTTGTTTTGCTTCGAGGACCTCGATACATTTCCGGACTGAATCTCTTGGTGCGACTTTCTCAATGGCTTGAACGAGAGCAACAACCTCCTTTCCACCTCCTTTTTCCAAGGTACTCAATCGTCTCATCCAAGCTTGAAGCTCGACCGAACGCCCCTCCATTGACCAAAGTTCTCGGGAACGGTTTGCAGCGAGAGTCCAAGGGGAAACCTCCCGTAGATGAGCCATGTAACGGTCTCGGATTTCATCGACATCTCCGGGATGATTCAGTAGATGTGCTTGCATTGCTTTCGGAATTTCCTTCATAGTTACTGGAGCATTATCCATTAGTTCAATGAGGTCGCTGGCTTGTTGGAGCCGCAACTCTGCTGAAGCGACAGATTCGCTGTTAGGCTCAGGGCCAAAGAGCGCATTGATGGCAACAGAATCGAAGCCCAATTCGATCCACTGTTCTCGATGAGCGCCCCAGTCCATTCCTTCACCGACAGGCCTCATTCGGTGTCATGGGCCTTCAAGCATCTGTCGATTCAGGTTGAAAGTAGTCGAACACTACCTTTCTGGCAGATTGCCGAAGTCCTTCGAATCGGCATCTTCACTATATTCTGTAGGGAAGCGGCTAAGTGTGTATTGATTCGCATGCAATCGATGGAGCCTCTCACGAGTGCATTGATTGCCCTTCTCGCCTTCACCATAGGAGGTGCCACTTATGTTATTCAGAAAATGAATCAGCGCCTTCTTGAAATGGAGGAAACCTCGAATGAATCATCTGTAGCGATTGAACAGGATGTTTCAATTCTCAATGAGGCTCTACATGGTTTACTGGATGAGACGGATGCAAGTCGTCAGTTGGATGGATCTAACGCCCTTCTACGGGCGAAGCGGGCTTTGAATACATTGAACCCTGAATCTGATAACACTGCTTCAGAAGTAGCCTCTCATTTGATTCCTATTCTTGATCTCCTCCTTCTTGAGGATACAATTTCGGAAGCATATCGTCGACTTGATGTAAATCGAAGAGATCTTCTTCGTGAACTTCTATCAGCAGCATCGACCCATTCACTTACTCCAGCGATGATGTTCGGGAACAATGATCGCTTGCTTCGAACATTCGCAGAGACAGCTCTAATCCTAGGAGACCGTAGCATAGCCATTGCAGCGTTAATTGAATCTGAACGTTTGGCGCCACGTAACGAATCTACGCTCAGGCTTCTTGTCAAACTCGCACGAGAAAGCGGCGATGACGCTTCATTGAAGGCCCGCCTCGATAGATTACTGGAAATTCATCCAGACGATGAGGCACTTCTTCGGGAGCGCGCTCATGTTCTATCAAGGATGGGCGATCTTTCTGCCGAACGCGACTCCCGACGTCTTGAGGCGCTTGGTGTTCAAACCGCTTCTGATCGAGCCCTTTTGGCAGGCTTACGCGAGCGTGCTGGCGACCCTGCAACAGCGCTTGAAGAGGCAGAAGCCTCTCTCAAAGAGGATCCATCGAATCTTGAAGCTCTCTTCCTGAAGGCCCGCCTCCACTATATCCGTGGTGAAAACACACGCTCCTTACAAGCAGTCGAAGCATTGCTGGACCTAGATCGACAGAATGGACCTGGTTGGACATTGAGGGCCCGTCTTCTTGAACTCGAAGAAGAACGCCTAGATGATGCGCTGAAGTCGATTATCCACGCGGTAGCTATCGGTGAGCCAGAATGGGTGTTAAAGGCAGATCTTTTGATGCGTTCAGACCGTTTAGAAGATGCACTCGAATCTCTCTATGCTGTTCTTGAGGAAGACCCTGCGAACGGAATTGTTCGCGCATATCTTTCCTTGTTGAAGATGAGTGAAGGTGAGATTGAAGCCTCAACAACTCTTCTCAATGATGCACCTCAATCTGCATGGGATGCGGCAGATATGCACATTCAACGGGGTAGATTGACCTTGTATGCAGCCGACAGGTCTAGAGATGGCACAGGAGTGCATGATAGAGGCCTCATTCGCGGGGCTCTCTCCTTCTTTGATTCAGCACTAGAGCGAGATCGAGAGAATGCCCTAGCTTGGCTAGGCAAAGGCCGAACTCAACGCCAACTTGGAGAAACCCTCGAAGCCGAAGATTGTCTTGTTCGTGCAACTCGATTAGATCCAGACGAGACTATGATATCGGTTGAACTCGCTCTTCTTCGGATAGATCAAGATAGGTTACAGGATGCAGAACGCATAATCCACGAGGCAGAATCCGCTCTCAATGATACGAACGTTCTCCATTATGTGAAGGGCTTAATTGCTGCAGGAAGAGGCAATAACGTCGAAGCACGAAGAAGATTCGATGATGTCCTTGTTCGGGACCCATCACACGTCCGTGCGCGATTGAATCGTGCGACAATAGCGATGATTCTAGGTGATCACCCTGTCGCCCTTGAAGATAGTGAACGTTTACTGGATGCACATCCAGAACTCGATTTAGCACGCATTCTCAGGGCCGAGGCCCTGATGGGTCTGAAGCAGTGGGATTGGAGTGAGATTGCACTACAGGAGATTCTTGACCGGAAGCCTCAGCATGTTCCAGCGTTGATTTCCATGGGTACAACTCTCTGTGCATTAGGTCGAGCCGAGGAAGCCCTTTCTCCACTAGATGAAGCAATTCGTTTGAATCCAGATAATCCAGATGCATGGTACATGCGTGCTCAATTTTACATTGAGCAAGGCACATTGTCTGCAGCTCTTTCAGATTTTGAAGCGGCGATTAGAGTTGATGCACGGCATATGGATTCTCTTCTTCATGCCGCAGCAATTCTCCATGAGATTGGCCCGTCGGATAAGGCTGAGGTGGCTTGGCGTCGTATACTTGATGTTGAGCCGACCCACCGTCTAGCGAGAACCAGACTCAATGAGATTGAGACCTATTCAATCGAGACGTGACTGCCGTCACATTCAATGACGCCATTCTATTCGTCTGTTCATGACATCCGAATCAGGACTAGAACCTGGCGATCAAGCAGTAGATTTCACTCTGAAGAACGCCAATTTGAATGCTGGCCCCGATACCATGAAACTCGCCGATGTCGTTGGTGATTCAGGAGGCATCATTGTATTTACTTGCAATCATTGCCCCTATGTCATTGCATCCGAGTCACGTATTGAGAATATGGCGACTCGATGCAGGTCAGCAGGTATTGGTTTTGTAGGGATTAATTCCAATGATCCAATTACCTATGCTAACGATGATTGGGACCACATGGTCGATCGTGCCGAATCTATGAGCTATCCATACCTCCATGACTCTGAACAGACAATTGCTCATGCTTATGGTGCTCAGAGGACACCTGAATTCTATCTTCTTGATGGATCATCCAAAATCATCTATCGTGGTAGAATGGATGATTCTCCTCGAGATCCAAACTCAGCCTCTACCAATGAGCTTGATGATGCATTCAATGCCCTCATTACAGGCGGTATTGTACAGACACCTCGGACTGAGTCGATTGGTTGCTCAGTCAAGTGGAAGTAGTGAAGATTCGACCCACTGGAAGGTTCGGTAAAACGATCCAGAAGGTCGGGGGTTACGGAATAAATCCGTTCAGGGCCCTTAGGGCAGTGGGTTTAGTCTGATGTTCAGACCAATCCTGCGACCATCTGGCGGGTCACTAGAACCGTAGCGTTCTCTGCAATGTCGATGTTTGCAAGGTTATCGCGTCGGACCATACGGCCGTCCACGAAAACCCAGCGCTCGCCATCCAGAGCATTTACCTCAGCGCGGACAGCATCCGCATCGAGGTCCGCTAGGACCGTGTCGCCAGTGAGGTCGAGGATCTTCAGAGTAATGTTGCTCATTCGATCTTCCTCCATTGTTGTTGACGTCGTTCAGGGTGCATTCGTTTAGCGTCATTGAGACAAGAGACATTTGGTGCTTACAGTATATCAATCAATCAAGATTCGATGACACTGGCAACAAGACGATTGATGAGGCCACCGAACTTGTCAGTTACAGTTCTGACCCGGTTGCGGCTCACACTAAGTGCAGAACCAATCGTCTTGAACACACGCTGTCGGCCACTGTACTTGTTCATTTTATCACAGAAAGAGCCGGCAACCGCCCTTAGGTTCTCACCCGAGAGGCCACGATCTTGAGAAGCGACCCGTAGAAGGTCACCGAGTAGGCGAATTAGCCTCCTTCCTTCCTTGGCTCCATGGATACTCTCCATAGAAGGGCCAACGGCTTCTAGTACGGCTAAAATCTCGGATTCAGTCCAACGTGGTCGACCCATTATTTGAGAAGCGTCGAAACAAAGAATACTCGTTGTTCTGTTGAGTTTTCTTTCTGCAGACAAGATAGCCTTGAGATAACTCTGGATGTTCTTCTTTTCCGTATGGATAACTTTGGCATCCAGCCCATACTCCTTTGCGACACTCGTAATTGAGAACGACTTGCCAAGCATGCGTGCAGCGATAGACATTGCAGCGATGGCTGCAACAGTTGCCGAATCGCCCTTGTTGTTACGAATAGTCTTTTTCTCTTCATCCTCTGTCTTTGTTAGAGCTTGTAAGTGACGGACTTGATTAAGGGGATAGGAGGGCTTCTCGCCATCATTCGCACCCTTCATCTTCTCGATAAGTTCTCTATCACTGGAATGTCGCCGTTCAGAATTCTTATCATGGGTCTCGATTAGGATACGGTTCGCAGTATCCTTCACAGATTGTTCGCCAGGCATCTGAGAACTTTCGATGATGCGTTGTGCATTACGTCGTAAAGTGGGGCGTTCAGCCAAGTGGTTGCGTTGAATAGTTAGGATTCGACGATGGTATGCACGCGTGGCAGAAGATGCGCTTCCGTTGATAGCACCCTTCATAGTTGCGTATGGGCAGCTACCAAGACGATTCTTATCACTTCGAGCATAGATATCTCGCCCACGATTACCTAGATCCCGTCCAACGTTCTCGATGTTTGACGTTCCTTGGAAAACATCGCTATCTTCAAGAACATTCGAACGAATAACGACACCGTCCATGACACATACAATTTCACCACGGGTCGCGTCCTCTGTAAATTCCGTTCCACCACATTCTGGACAGGCTGTTTCTTCGTTACTTGGAACACCCTGTTCCTCATTCAAATCGTCGTCGGTTTCTCTATCCATATGATTCACTCCCTGCGCGGACTCTAGTATCTATTGCTCGTAGGTATTAAACATTATGTCAAAAACTACAATCAAAGAACACAATTTAACATAAATTGCACACTTCAAGATGTTATAGCGCAAACAAGTGTGATTGTCAATCAGGGTATTTGAATCGGCACTCTAGAGAAACCCGCATCGATGGCTCCCAACTTGTAAACGGATTGTTAGCTAATTGTTGGTTGGAGAGACGCCGATCACCACTCACATCATCTCCTACCCAGTCAGGCTTAGTGTAGTGTTCGTTTGCATCAGTTAACTCAATCTCGGCAAGGACAAGCCCATCATTCGCTCCCATGAATAAATCGAGCTCCCAAACATGATTATCTTCTGCAATAATTCTCCATCGCTGTTTTTCCACGAATGGCCATTCCGAAGTTGACAACTGCTGTTCAAACCAAGAAGAATCCGAAAGAACCCATTCAAACTCAGGCCGTTCAATTCCAACCGTTTTCCCTTTGATACAGAGAATTGCAGAACCATCAGAAATTCGTACACGTATCGTCGGATCTGATTGTTTAATTGCCTTAATAATGCCACTCATCCATTCTTCCTGGTGTGGCTCTTGGGGAATTCGTCTACCCATGAGGGCAAGCCCATCATCAATGTTAATCATCTCCACAGGAAGATACCATTGTCGAATATATGTTGCATCATTCCCAATATTACCTGGTAGATGTGCGAGGTGCTTTCGCTCAATCTCAACGGGTAGATTATTCACCATATCTTTCATCTCAAATTAGGCTTCAGATTTAGACCATTGGTCATGTTTTACGATAGCCTGTGTAATGTCAATTGTATAGATTCCAGCAATCTTACAGGCTTCTATGTGGCCTAGAATCGCTTCAATTAATTCTTCAGTGGGAGCTCTATCTAGGTGCTCTTCAATCCATTCAGCTATGGATTGACCTAGGCCATGCCGATCTATCGTATCCTTTAGACGATCAATATCATCATCCTGAGGGATTTCGATTTTCAGACCATCACCTCCGGTACCACGGGGTAATGCTGAATTTCCTCATCGGTCCACATGTTGAGCGGGTCTTCGATACTATCAGGTAAGGTTTGACCCATCGTGAGGCGGCATCTTGATCTCTTCCAATGGTCGTTGCCGAGTACAATCGCTACTTCGAGGAGTCCGGCGAAATTTCGGAGTGCTGTAAGATCGGTGAAGGACCAGTAGGCTGTCCAAGGGTGTGTGTGAATCCATAGTCGGAAGGGTAGTACCGCGCCAATAGGCGCGGAGAGACGTACCTCTCCAGAGGACCCAAGATCGACGAATACCACCCCTTCAGCATCCTGAATCCAACTAATTTCGACACCCAAGGCATGACTTACGTTCCACACTTCATCCCATCGACCTTGAATACCAAGAATCCGAAGTGAATTGACTATATCTTCTTCTTGATATTCACCACTCTTGATTTCTTGACAGAGCCGATTCGAATCAATTTCAGAATCTATCATGGCCTTCATTCTCCTGCCTCCATACTAACATTTTCTCGTTCTAGCAGTCTCCTCAATCTATGGAATAATGCATTCGTGCTGCGCCCTATTTTCTTTGAAATTTCATCTAGGTCCCTTCCATTATGATCTAAACCATCCAGAAGTATTCGATCATCCTCATCAGACCATGGCTCAGTTGCTTGTGGAGCAGCCTTCATTACAGGCTCAACTGGTGTTCCGAAGATGTCAATGCGGCCCTTTGTGATGGAATCACATATTGAATTAGGAAACTCTGTTTCATGGCCACATCTTCGGAGTAGAGAACGCATAATTGCATCTGCGAGATGAACTGCTGCATTAGCAAACCCAAATTGAATTGCGCCAGATTCGATTGCCCCTTCAGGTTGGCAACTTGCCGGTGCGTGTTCAGGTGTCAACGCATCTACCGTCGTAGGGTCTGATTGGTCTGTTAGCAGGAGTGTGAAGTCTCCCATACAACGCGAGTCATACCACTCTTTACCTTCTAGAGAATGGACAATCCTTCGAGGCTCAGGTCGATCAACTGCAACAATAACGATGTCTGCATCTTCCAGCACCGCCGCTTCACGGAGATTGATACCGTGAGGAGTTAGGCGAACAGCATCATGTATGTCTGCAAAGGTTTCTGCCAGTGCATCGACTTTGAGCATCCCGAGTTGGCCCGGTGTGAACCGCTGGTGGATAAGGTTAGCCTCTTCCACTTCGTCACCGTCATAGAGATGAAACTCGATACCTCCAAGATGTTCAGCTATTACCCCATTCCGTAGTGCATTCACAAGGAGAACACAAGTGTTTGATCCGATACCTCCGGCTCCAATGATGCAGATGTTCAGGGGTTGCTGTGGAGTATTCATGTATAGGATAAACAAACATCGACCCGTTATCAATGGATGAAGATGGGAAATCTCCTCTAGGCGCTGAGAATGCAACCTGGTTGGTGTCTATGATCCGTGAAGAGTTGGATTTGTGGGGGCCCCTCAAGGAAGTTTCAGCAATTCGTGGATGGGGACGTCATCCTCGTATTCTCTTACACGATTTGAACGGTCTCATTGGACACGCTGTTCTCGACCGCCTTGGTTCTTCGATAGAGTTGAGGACAGTGGTACTTGATCCACGTGTTCGTGGACAAGGGCGTTCGCATGAATTGGTTGAGCAGGCGATTTCACGGTGGTATCAGGATGCTCTTCTTCACAGAGTATCTCCTCCGCTTGAACCATCATCTCGACGTCCGCTAATCTCCTGGACTAGAAGTGCAGGTTTAGCAGCAGCATATCATCGAGCGGGCTTCTACTTGGTACAGTCTGAACGACGATGGAGTCGCCTTTGGCTCTTCAGATCCACATTAGCAACCCTTCCTTTGCGTTTGCAAATCTCTATTGTTCTAAATCGGATGTTACGAGGTATTTCCATGTTGTTTCAAGATCCGGTTAGAATTGGACACCAAATCCGCCATCTACGAGAATATCACTTATTCATATTCGATCCTAAATCATCGCTCCAAATGCCATCGCGTGCGCACCCCATGTCTGAAATGACAGCGGTTACTGGTCGACAGTTGATTGAAATCGAGGACAGTCAAGTACAGGCGTTTGTTAATTGGGAAGCAACTGAGGAGGGATGATGAAGGGCCCCGTCTTGGGACGGTCAATGGCTGTTGACCCCTTCGAGCCAATCGATATTCGAATTGAGGTTATTATCGGCACCCTCCTCGTCCTCAATACCCTTCCATTTGGCTTCGGTTTTGCAGGGCCATGGGAAGATGCAGGCTTCACACGCGGTATTGGCGGCCTTATTGGCTGCTATCTGTTCTATCGAGCTTGGTTTGCGACTACCTTCGGCTTCCATGGGTTAATTCCTGCCCTTCATTTGTGGAGTAATCCTAGTCGGTCGTCATCCCAGCTTACATTGATTGGAGTAGCAACCCTTGGTTTAGGGTGGATAATCGGGGGACCCCTCTCCTCTCTGTTTGCAGACCCGACAGGCCTCATCATCAATTTGTTTGGCTGCCTCATGTTGTTAGTTGCAGGTTATGCTTGGCTAGTATTCGATGGCGGCTTGAAAGATGCCGACGAGGAAGAGTAACACTCAGAACTTCCATCCAATTAAGATTTGAACAAGGCCCACCAATGCTAGAATGGAGCCAAGAAGTGGTGATAGGCGAGCATTGTAACTATATTCGATAGTAACACTCTCACTCGCTGCTTCCATAGAATTACCAGCAACAAACCGGATATCACCGCCCTCTAAAGCCCAGTCGAAGGCCCCTCCTGAGTAGGGGCCCCCTGCGAGATACGTCAAACTATCACGATCGCAGACAAGATAACCATCATTTCCGCTGGAACAATGCTCCTCATCCGAGGCGGGTACGATAGCAATCCAAACGTTTTGTGATCCCCAATCGACGGAGACATCTGCAGTTAGAAGGGTGGCTGCAGTTTCAGGTATATTCACTCCATCTTCCAGCATGACAACCTTATCACAGACATTGAGGCCAAGGATTCCGGAATCACATGCAGGTACGTCACTATCCAAAGACCCTGAGCCAGAATATCCCATCATTCCAGCAGGTACTGTGACAAGAATCATGATTACACCAGAGACAATCCATCCAATCTTCATTGTGTTGAGGAGAGCACCCCTATCCTTGAATCGCATGGTTATACGAGCGATGATACCTTGGTTCGTGCGTGATACAGAAACACTCAACGAAGCCGAGTTGTTGATATATTCGTCGAGATTGGGCAGATACTTACCCCTAGGTGTATACCATGGAACAGATGACATTGAATCAGAAGATGAATCAGGCCAAACGTCAGACGTCAGCTCTCACATTAGTGATGCTGATGGTCTTCAGCACCACACTCGCGTTGCTTCCAGTCGCAGCGGATGGTGGTGAGATTGACATGGGAATTTTCGCTCCAGCCGAAGATCGCACCCCGATTCAATCCGCCTATCAGGGTGGCAACCAACCAGGAGGCGCACCTGTTCCCGGAGCTCTGGATCAGTCGCGTTTCAATCACCCTGCCCTCAGCGACCCAACTTGGAATGACATTCTCGCTGGCACTGGCAAGGTTGGAGACATCTCGGCCCTACAACTTAGATCCGAGGCATATTCATTCCTCCTTGAAGAGACCAATCTCGGTGATCACGACAACGATGGTATCGGCGATCTCGACGATCTAGATGACGATAATGACGGAATTTACGACCTAATCGAACGATTTGATGGTTGCTTTGGAACTGACCCTCTTGACCATGACAATGACGGTGTTGTAGACGAGTATGATTACGATGACGACAATGATGGTATCCTTGAGGGGCCAATCGATTATACTCAAGGTGCAGACCCGTTAAATGTCTCAACTGACCGCTACGTCGAGCCCAGCACAATCCATCCATGGACGCTGACTGCAGTTGGTCCAGGATACATGGTTGATCAGAACCCGTTAGACCGTGACAACGACGGTGTCAATGACGAGGATCCTGATGGTAGTGGTCGCGAATCTTTCGATGAAGATGACGACAATGATGGCCGCCTTGATCAGTTCAAGTGGCCGTGCGACTTCGATTATGATGGAATCCAGGATTATTTCGATGATGATGATGATGATGACGGCACCATGGATTACATGGATCGCGACCCATACAACTCCAGCATCACTCAGACGATGTCTGCTGCTGCTGC
>DAYJ01000107.1 GCA_002506875.1 Euryarchaeota archaeon UBA40
CTCAAGGTGAACATACGTTGAGGTGAAAAGAATGAACATCGACCAGAGAATCGAGAACCCTATCCTCCAGCGTGTGGAATTACATTTCACTATGGAACATCCAGCGGCTCCAACTCCGAGCCTCAAGGAGATGATTGATTTCATCACGAAGATGGAGCCTGGTTCGAAGAAGGAGTGCACATTCATTCTTGATGTCACTTCTCGCTTCGGGCGCTCCATGACGACTGGTGTGGCTCACGTGTATGAGAACGACGAGGCCGCAGCGACCACTGTACCTAACTACGTCAAGGATCGCCACGTCCGACGTGGTGCTCACGCCGAGGCAGCAGCGGAGCCTCAGGTAGAGGAAGCAGCTCCTGAAGAAGAATCAAATGAAGAAGAATCCGAGGAGGGAGCCTGATGGGAGAGAAGTGGCGAAAATCCAAGGTAAGCAAGTACGATATGTCCAGCGGCGAGCTTGTTCGCAAGGGTGAGTTTTGCCCACGTTGTGGACCTGGAGTATTCCTTGCAGTTCATGCAGATCGCACATCCTGTGGGCGATGCGGCTACCGCAGTGGGCAGGATAAGGCAGCGCCGCCTGAATCCGCTGATTCTTCTGAAGAAGAATGATTCAGACAGTTAAGCCGTGATTGCTCCACTGTCCATCATTGCAGAGGACCCGGACTTTCTTGTCTATCATAATCTGCCATACGCCATGTTCGGGTCGTGGTATGACTCCATTCGGACCTCCATCATGCCTCCAACCTGTCCAATACCATTCAGATTCAACTTCGATTGCGTGACGGACCGGTCCGGGGACATATTTCGTCTCGAGGAGTGTGAATTCAGGGCTGAGGATGTGGATTTTATTCCCCGACTCGGTGATTGCCCAACCACTTGTTCCTTTCCATACTCCTGTCGTTTTTCCTCTGAATGGAAGCCGACCTTGCTCTGTATGTGAGCCATCACTTCGTTCAAGACATGCCCATGCTCCTCTATCATCAAAAATATGGATTTGATTTTCGCCAAGATGGACTGACAAAGTGTAGGACTCTACCTTGGATCCTTCCCATGGGGGTGACCATTCAGGGATTTCCGATCGCCAAATCTCGTTGGAAGTTAACGGGTCAATCAGGTAGATCCCTCGGTTCATAGCAACAAAAACTGCGGCTTTTTCATCGATATCTATGGCTAGTATTTCGGCAGACATTCCATGATTCCAGAGTGACCCTGGAGCATGGATATCCTGATTTGTCGAGACAGCATTCCTATATTCTCCTTTGTCAGCGAATGCAGGGTGCCATTCATCTTCCATGCTGTATCCTGCTATTCGTGCTACCCGCAGTTCCCTGTCAATCCAAGATACGATGGCAAGATTGTCATGGATAGCGATTTCAGCGACTTCGGTAGGGAGTGGTAGAACTGGTGGCAGAAACTTCCGTCCAGTAATGTCCCAACGTTGGATTGAGTCGTCCATTAGGAGAGCCGCCATCGCCTGATTTTTCCCGAAGCAGTGGAGGATGGGTCCTGCGGCTTCTTCGGTCATGGTGCCTGATATCTCCCCTAGTGGTTTGAACATGTGGTGACTATCCAAGAGATTGAAGCATCGAATGACATGGACCAATTCATGGCCACTGTCTCTCTGCTTGTAGTATCGGAGTCCGATATTGGGTCCACAGTCCAGGGGCGTGCTCTACTTGCACGAGGTGGTTGGGATGAGCATGCAGCGGTTGATGGCGGCCGAGTGTGGCGGCACCGGAGCGGTCGTGTGGACTTATGGTGGAGAGATCAGCCTCATTTGTACAGCGATTATCTCGACAAGCAGTACGAAATGGAAACTTCACGTTCTCTGAGCGAGGTCCTCTTTCTTTCACGTCATGTCGCTGCATCCGGACGTCCGAGTCTTACCTTACATGCGATTGGTATTCCTGGTGCATCTCCTCATGGCGAAGCAGCGGAGTATGGGGGGAGGAATGGTATGACTGTACCACCCTCGCCGAGATTCGCCTCTCTTTTCCGGCGTCTAGATCAAATTGCTAACAGAACAGACATCATTGATGAGTTTGAAATTACTTTGGAGACGACTCATCATGGGCCTATCCTTGATACTCCAACGTTGTTTATCGAAATAGGGTCTACAGAGGAGCACTGGGGTCGGCAAGATGCGGCTGAAGTGTGGGCGGATGTACTTGCGGAGGAGTTTGAATTTGAGGAGGATTTGGAGGTTACGGAGGCCAAGGAAATCGCCTTCATCGGTCTAGGGGGTGGCCATTATGCTCCGAGACATCAAGCTATACTGAGGGCTACATCGGCTCATTGTGGGCATCTACTTGCATCGTATTCTCTTCCATTTATTCTACCTAGTCAACCTGATTGGGATCCATTAACGGGTCCCTTGCCAGAGGGTTCATGGAAGGGCGCAATCGATGTTTGTCTCAAACAAACACAGGATGTTTTCCCAAACTCGAAGATTGTAGCACACCTCGATCGCAAATCATTCAAGGGGTGGCAGAGGCAATCAATACGGCGTCATCTTGAGGCCAAAGGAATCCCTCTGTTTCGTCAGGCTGACTTCCTTGAGTTTGACAAGTTGAAGCGGGAATCGTCATAGCCCTCATGATGAACAGCGTCTCATGGGGATACTCGGTCGTGCTGTGGTCACGGTTCTCCCCCTTATGCCCCGATTCATGGTAGGATGGGTCTCGCGCCGTTATCATGCAGGGGAAGATCTCTCTGCTGCCGTGAAAACCATGCGTAGGCTAGAGAGAGAAGGTGCTTGTTTTACCATCGATGTTCTTGGAGAGGAAATTACCACGATGGAGGAGGCTGCCTTTTTCGTCGAGGAGTATGGGCGAGTCCTTGAGACGATTATTGAAACAGGGATCGATGCTAATCTATCGCTTAAGCCGACAGCCTTCGGACTACTTATTGATCCAACAATTGCCGAGGGTTCCATCGAGAAACTTGTTCGTAAAGCTGCAGGGAACGACATTTTCGTTCGTCTTGATATGGAGGATCATCGGGTCACTCAGCCTACAATCGACCTTGTTGCAAGGATGCATGATCGAGGTCTTTCGAACATAGGGACAGTACTTCAAGGCAGATTGCATCGAACGTTGGGTGATATCGAGAAGATTTCTGAGATTCTAGGTTCAGCTGCTGATCATAGAATTTGCAAAGGAATCTATCTTGAACCTGAGAATATTGCCTTCACCGGAAGGTCAGATATTACGGGTGCAACGAACCGGGCCATCGATGCTGCATTGGACTGTGGCGCCTATGTCGGCATTGCATCTCATGATACTAATATCGTGAAACATTCCTTGACTGCGCTTGAAGATAGAGGGATGGGTCCAGGGATTCCTGATCCTCGGGAATTGGCAGGTCCACAACGCTCGGGTAAGGGGCCCGGATATGAGTTCCAGATGCTGCTTGGTGTCCGAGGGGATATTCGACGACGTCTTGCTAAGCAAGGCCATCGTACACGTGTGTATTTGCCATACGGTTCGAAGTGGTACGAGTATGGTGTACGACGGCTTCGTGAGAATCCAGATGTTGCTTGGCACATTACCAAGGCTCTATTCTTTCCATGGTCGAATAGGCGTTGATTAGTCCCTTTGCCAGCGTCGATTGCGCGGTACAGGGGGTGGGTGGAGGAAGAGACGCCGAATCTCTGCAGCCTCCCTACGTCCGGTCAAAGTACGACCTATGCCAGTATGTATTGCTCGAATACGCCATTTTTCTCCTTCGTGTTCTATGATTGTTCCACAGGAAAACACAGTATCAGGGTCCGATTCGATTATACTCGAAGCACTATCCTCTCCTCGTGTCATTGTGACCTTAATCCGAACAAGATCGCAACGAACAGCCCATGCGGAGACGATTGAAACTGGGTCAGCATATCTAACGGATTGTTCTTGCTTGAGATGTAATGTCTGTACCCTCCAGAGCATCTGGGCATGATCGAAGACATCACCGATATGGATGACTTCGTCCTCATCAACTTCAATTTCTTCATTGCTACTGTGTGCTCCGTCAGAAAGAGTGAACTGAACAATCACTGCCTTTGGAGGCCTGACATGAATCAAGTGAACATGAGAGCAGGTTTCGCATCGAACCCTGTAGTCTGCTCCTCCACCAACCTCTTTCTCGGAGAGTATCTCATGGACTTCTTCAGTGCCACAAGATGGACATTCTTCCACATGGACTAACTCCTCGTCTTCCGCGTCGGTATCGTGAGTTGCGTCCTCCATAGACGCGCGCCGTTCACACTTCATTTAGGTCTGTTGGATGGTGGGATGGTTCAAGGGCAACGAACGGGAGCGTTTGGTATGGACGGAGGCTTGCCTCAGTTTTCTCATGAGGAGATTATGACTGCACTCTTGGCAGGCTCCGAAAGAGGGGGTGAGGAGCCAGAGATTGCTGCTAACATCACTCAGCAGATGTTGCACATGGAACTTGAACCTCTATCAAGATCTATGCGTGCACGACTTAGGGACATTGTAGTCCGTTTAGAGCCTGATCACTTTATCGAGGTCGGTGCAGGAATTGGTCAACTCAGTGCATGGTTTCACGATGCTTGGGAAAGTGGCAGTCATCCGAAGTCCTATGCGATGGTAGAGGAAGGTCAGCGATTCGGAGTTATTCTACAGAGGGTCGTTGAGCGCTTCTCTGCTGCCGATTGGTGCAATGTCCGTGTTGGCCCTTGGGATACTATGGTAAGTGAATCAATTGCTTGGCTCGCAGCGAATGCCTCAATGCCAGAGGGGGCGCGTTCGGGATCAATCCTCCCTGTTCCCGCGGATGTTGTGTTGGTTAACACAGATTGGAGGGGTCAAGTGAAGGATGTTGAGAATGCGTTCCAACTTCTTCGTCCAGGTGGCGTTCTTTTGACTCCCGAACCATTGGTTCCATCATCAGATGTGGGCGATTATCCCGAAGGTGAACCTCAGAATGATGCACAAATGCGTGTCGAGGTGTTCAATCACTGGATTCGTCTGATTCAACGATGGTCTACTGAGCATGCCGTTGGAATTGCGGAAGTCACAGCTGGTTCGGTTGTGGCAATTCGACGCTTGAAATAATCAGAATGCGCTCGCAGGGGGTGTGTCCGGATTGAGTCCAGTGAGGCTTTGGAATAGAGCAGCAGCATCGAGTTGTCCATAGCCTTCGTAGTCATCATGTGATTCAGGAGCATCTGAAGCGGTTTCCATCAAGGCTTCTTTCACATTCAAGATAGCATCTGGGCCACCATCAATGGCATTTGGTTGGAGATTAGGTGCACCTTGGAGGCTGATTGCTAATGCGCCGGTGACGTAGACTGTTGCTGCACTTGTTCCAGAGGACCAACCCCATACATAATCGGAAAATCCGGAACTGGGGATGATTAGAACCGGTACCTCGTGTCCTCCTCCAGTGATTTCTGGTTTCATATCTGGGTCGCTGTTTGGGAGGCGTGGGGGGAAGAAACCGCCATTGTTGTCGCCCTGACTACTTCCTCCCCACATGTCTCCAGTGCGATCGTGACCTCCTACACAGATGACTCGCTGTATCGAACCCGGACTCTCTACATCGCCATCATCATCAGGCCCTCCATCGTTTCCTGCAGCGGCGATTACGTAGATTCCTGCATCGAGTGCAGCCTGAACGGAGTTTTCTGACTCATCTGTTGATTGTCCAAAGAAGCGTAGACCTGCAGTCCCGCCAAGGCTCATGCTGATGATATCGACTTCCTGTTGGATACACCAGTCCACAGCAGTAGCAACTGTTTGATCATCTCCACTTCCGTCGCTCGCGAGTGCTTTGGCGATATACAGGTTCACTCCCTTCGCGATACCATTCAAACCGCCATCTGCAACAAGGATACCTGCCATAGACGTTCCATGTCCTTCATCGTCGTAGGGTTCAGATTCCTGATTAATCACATCAGTCCATCCGGCTAGAGTGACTTTGCTTAGATCAGGGTGAGCTAGGTCAATCCCTGTATCCACTATGCATACATCTACGCCGCTACCGTCCCATCCAACAAATGAATCGAGTCCAGTCATTAATTCATGATCTTCTTGCCAATCAATGAGTTCTTGGGGTGGCCCGAGTAGAATTATCTCACCTTCGGGAAATAGCACAATCAGGGATGAAGCTAAGATGATCATAATTGATGCAAGTATGACTTTTGGTTTCCTAAGCCAATTGATTGGTGGGAGCCACCAAGGCATCAACCATATCTCGACCTCATCCAGTATTTTTTTGGGAAGCGAATCAATCCTACCTTCTCCTTTTTGAGAGTCGGATAATTCGTCCTCGATAGATTCAGAATTGGCTAATGATGAGACGAAGTGGTCCTCTAAATTGCTAGGAACAGTTTGTTCAAGGATGGAATCAATCACATCCTCCTCGTCGCTATTCACGGGGCTAGGTGGAGACCCTCCTACAAATCGATTCGGTCGTTATGTTCTCGGGATTGCAGTGAATAATTCATCCATTGCATCCACGGTTTGTTTTGCTTCTTCGATTGTGTTGTAGGCATAGGCCGAGAATCTGAGTGAGCCGTTCAATGCATCATTAGCATGGAACCACGGATCGACACAGTGGAGTCCACTCCGTGCATAAATCCCGAATCCCTCATCGAGCATGATGGCAATCTGGTGAGGGTCGCGTCCTTCCAGCAAGATTGAGGTTATCCCTCCTCGCTCTGACGGGTCATCAGGTCCAATTATGGAGGTGCCATCGAGGTCACGTACCCCTTCGCTGATAATTCGGTTGATTTTCACTTCATGTTCGTGGATTTTTTCCATGGATAAATCGTTTAGGAAATCAACCGCTGCCGCGGTCCCATAGTACCCTGCGTAATGGCCAAGGCCACCTTCAAGA
>DAYJ01000112.1 GCA_002506875.1 Euryarchaeota archaeon UBA40
ATTATGCTATTCGGGCCTAGGCCGTATTTGCAGACAACGCGGAGATATTGAGGAAGCCCTTGCCAATTATAACAAATCACTGGAAAATTACAGAGGCTGTGATAATGATGAGGGCGAAATGATGGTTTTGTGCAACATAGGCGATATTCATAGAAAGCTAGGAGAGATTGAGAAAGCAAAGAAATTGTTCGATCAGAGTTTGTTAATTGCTAGAAAATCAAATCATAAGCGTGGAGAAAGTTCAGTCCTGTCTAGTATTGCTGATTTAGAAAGAAACCAAGGAAATCTGGTTGAAGCAGAACAGCTATACAGGGAGAGTTTACAATTGGCAAAAGACACAAATTACATTCAAAGAATTTCAACAAATTACGGCGGATTGGCTGAAATCGAAAGGAGAAGGGGCAATGAAGAAAATGCTGAAAAATCGCTAAGACAAAATTTAATGTTCACCCGAAATCAAGGATATCGTCGTGGTGAAGCAATAAATCTAGGTGAGTTGGGCAAAATATATCGTCGCAAAGGTGATTTCCAAAAGGCAAGTAATTTCTACGGTAAAAGTTTGAAGATTAATAGAGAAATTGAAGATCTCATGGGCGTTGCTACATGCTTAGGTAGCCTAGCATGGATATCTAGAAAACAAAAAAAATACGACAGGGCATCGTCATTATACAATGAAGCGTTAGAATTATCTAAACAAAGCGATGATCAAAAAGGTATAGCAATAAATTTGGCAGAGCTTGCTAGAATTTCTAGTGATTTAGAAGAGTATGATGAAGCGATAACACTGTATGAACAAAGTCTTGAGATTGGTAGAAAAATTAAGGATAAACGCGGAGTTTCTCAGGTTTTGTCTAATATTGCCTATATCCATATGGTGAGAAATAACCTCAATTTAGCTAAAGAATTGTTTGCGGAGAGTTTAGAATCAAACAGATTGTCAGAAGATGCTTTAGGAATAAAAAGCAACCTGCACTTCTTAGGTAAAATTGCAATCGATGAAGGAAATGATGACCTCGGTCAGGAATACTATTCTGAATGTGTTGATGTTTGTAGGAAAATTGGAGATGGAAAGGGGGAATCGATGGCATTAGCAAAACTGATGCAGATTGAAAGAAGATCTGGTAATCATTCTCTTGCCAAAGTATATGATAAGCAAAGAAAAGACGCTTACCAGTGGTAGTAATCTCGCCTAGCATAGACTAATTGATTCGGATAAGTTGTAAGGGTTCATCCGAAACCCCTTTGCATTTCATTTTCCGATACAAAGGGGGTTCAGTGGGTCGATACAGACGCTAACCTCTGCACCACCCATATCTCATCATTCGGCATTCGATGTTGTACCTGAATTTCGATTAAGGATTACATGAAGAAGAAGCCCAACTGGCATCAACATCACACCGAAGAACACGATTATCCGAATTCGATTAATTCCAATCTGATTTTCAATACCCTTTCTCCACATCCATCTTGTGGCCATAATATCTCCAGCTACGAAATGAGCCCAAGCGAGTACAGTACCGGTTTCGGTGCCAAGCAAAGAGACCATTGTATCGAAGAATTCAACCGGATTACCAGTGAACAAGTCCAGTAGTCCACTTGGGTTCAATATAGTTGCAAGCAACCATACTCCGAGAGGTCCGAGGAACAACATATTGCCCTTTAGCCAAGTTTCAGTTCTTTCAGAGAATGGTTCTACGAGCATTAGCATCCAGAAGGGGCCAACCCATATTGTCGATAACATAAACAGCGATATATTCAGGGGTTCCATTGTATTCATTCTCCAGATTTGGTTAATTCTTCGATGACGCCCACCATCTCTTGGACTTCTGCATTATCGTAGTAGTAAGATGCAGATTCCCAGACCATTCTTCCATCGCCATCGATTAACTGGAGTGTTGGTGTTCCAGGCGTCCCAAAAGCCTCGATAATACCGATATCCGAGATCATTCCTGTTGAGAGATCAATCGCTCGAATATCATCGCTTGGTACAACAACTGGCCATGGACTGTAGGAATCACTCGAATCATTGCCGTATTCCTGCATGACATCGGATACATCCTCAAATTGGAAGTATCGATGAATTGAGACGATTCCCACCCCTTCCTCTGTAAGATGAGTATGCACTTCTTCCTGTATTATTTCTTGAACCCAGTCATGACATCCTCCACAGGCTGGGCTGACCCAGATGAGCAGTATCGGCGCCCCATCCGCATGTTCGTGTAATGTCAGAACTGCCCCTTCGTCAACTGTCCGATTGAGGGTTGACGCTTGGAACGAGTACCTTGCCTCCTCAGCAAAGTTTGCAGGTAGTTCTTCGTCAGGGGACCAGTTGAGACACCCACTCATCGTGGAGCCTACGATGAGGAGTATGATTGCTAGCGCTTTCATGCAATCACTGGGGAGCAGAGACCCCATCTTTGCTTGAGCGAATCTGAGTACCTTTACGCTTCTCGAGAGGATGTCGTTGTCCAGGGAACCAAGTATCTACACCATTCCAGTCTGCTTTGATTCCAACATCAGCGAGCAACATCTTGCTACTGATTCGTGCACTTTCGAAGATTGTAGGTAGTCCGCTTCCAGGGTGAGTCCCTCCTCCGACAAGGTAGACGTTGTTGAATTCCTCAAAACGGTTCTGAGGTCGACGCCAGAGCATCTGGTCGAGACCATGGGCGAGGTTGAATACAGCACCACGATAGATATCGGAGTTACCCCAGTCGTCTGGAGTCACCACTGTCTCGGAAATGATGTGGTCCTCGAGATCATCGTAGCCGAGTCTCTTCATTTGATTGATGATAAGATCGCGATACTTGTCTTTGATATCATCCCAAACGATACTGTCATTCGTATTTGGTACTGGCACGAGTACGTATACTGTGGAACATCCTTCAGGTGCAAGGCTCGGGTCGGTGATGCATGCGTTCTGAACATAGACGGAGGGGTCTTCCCAAGGCACTCTGAAATCTGTGATGTCCTTGAGACTCTTCTCATAGGTCTTTGAGGCGTAGATTTGGTGATGTGGGAGGTCGTAGAGTTTGTCTACACCGAGATACAACATGAATGTCGAACAGGAATAGGACTTCTTTGCAAGCTTCTTATCGGTCCACTTACGGCGCTTTGCATCGGGCACCATAGTCGTCATAGCATGAGCGAAATCAGCATTCACAACAACCTTATCTGCTAGCAGAAGTTCTTCTCCAACTCGAACACCTTTGACTGTCTTTCCTTCGAAGATTAGTTCATCCACCGTGTGATTTAGTCGAATGTCAACACCCATCTCTTCAGCGATTTCAGCCATTTTGACTGTGATTGAACCGAGTCCACCCTTGGCGTGGAAGATACCGTGTTCATACTCGAGGAAGGCAAGTATTGTGAACAGTGATGGAGCGTGGAACGGTGACATTCCAAGGTACTTTGTTTGGAAGGACATTGCTAGTCTGACTCGTTCATCATCGAAGAGGCGAGCTAGGTCGCTGGCAACACTTGCCCAAGGCTTGAGTACAGTTGCGACACGCATTGCCCTCTTAGTGAAAAGATTGCTAGGGCCACTCCAAGGAGTTTGTAGGCAGGCTTTCGATGTGTCCAACTTCCGACGGTTTTCTTTCACATACTTCTCAAAGCCTGCAGCATTCTTGTCTCCAGACAATTCACGGATACGTTCAGTCATCTTGTCGAGATCGCTAGTTGCATCAATCGATCCACCTGCTCCATAGACGAGTCGATACGATGGATCAAGTGGCATGAGTCCAAGGTCTTCGTGAGCATCACGACCGATTGCTTGGAAGATTTCCTCGATGATTTCCGGGTAGTGGAAGAAGGTTGGCCCTCGATCGAATTTGAATCCGTCATGCTCAACAATTCGTGTCCGCCCACCTACGACATCTGCCTTCTCGACAATGGTGACATCTACGCCTGAGTGTTGGAGAAGAAGAGCACTTGCAAGCCCTCCTGGTCCTGCACCAACAATCAATGCGGTGGGGTTACCTTGGCCCGGCATGAGAAGAAAGC
>DAYJ01000026.1:0-4345 GCA_002506875.1 Euryarchaeota archaeon UBA40
ATGCTGCAATAGTCGATTTAGAACAAGTTCGAAAGAATGGGATTGAAGCCAACGACGAAGGCTGGGCAGAGGTAATCTCTTGGCTCTTACCAGATACCTCTGCTGACTCCCTTTTGGATGGATGGTCGGATGATTCTGTCCTTTCATTACTGACCAATATGAGTTCTGTCTTCGACGAAGATTCTCCATTATTCAATGGTGGGACACCTCTCCGTCATCATGTTCAACACAAGGCGTTCATGGGACCCTGTCTACTCAATGGCCATCACATACAAACCTCCTCAGTCGGCCTTGATGTGGGAGATTGGACACTGACCTATGGTCCCGGGCATTTACTTCTACGTCTAATCCTCAGTCAAGGAAGTGATCCAGGAGGGCGGTTCGTTCGATTAATGAAGCAACTAATGGGGATGAATGGTATCGATTTTCGCCCGATAATGGATCGAATGAATCTTAGAAAAGACCAACTCTGGATTCAAGATTTTCAATCCCCAGGTGCAGTGCGCCCATTCATTCTCGAAACTGTCGAGTGGCCCGAAGACCCTCCATTCAACTATACTCCTGGTGGATTCCACATCACGGTTCTGAACGAAGATGGCAAGAGACATGTGCTTCAACTTCCACGGTCTCCACGTTCTATTGAGGCATTCATCGCCATATGGAATGGTAGAGATGGAGCTGATATCGCGCGTCGTCTCCGTGGACTGACCATGGCGTGGGCAATCGATTCAGGCCATGAAGACCAAGGCGAAGTCGCCAATCCAACTGAACGATCTTTCTACTTACTCCGATCAGTGGTGGATGCAATGTCCGGCATCTGGTGCGATGGTTCACATCTGAGAATCGCAGGTTCTTCAGGAGTACATTGGCGATTATCGCCCGGGCGAGGTGCACATGGAGCACCTTACATCATCCGACCAGTTGCTCAAACACCCGGTGGGAATGAAGTCCTGTTCAGAGAGATTTGTGCCTTCGATGCAGCCGATGAACTCCCTCTTGGGGATCGAATCTGTACTGTTGCCCTCAGTTTGCTGAATGATGCAGATACTAGACACCAAATTCACACAGTGAACAATGCCGTACACAAGGTCTTGCGATACACAAAACCTGCCACTTCGACCGCGGAAGGGCCTTAGCCAGCCACGCTACGGCCATGGCATGGAGGAGCATGACCTCGGTCTGGAAGGAGCAACGCCGATGCTGCTCCCAACTCCAGAGAACATCGACGAGCATTTTGGACGTGGTCCGGGTTCCAAAGCGACACGTGAAGTGTTTCACAATCCAGCCATGAATGGCAGTCGAACGCGTTCTGTACTCCTAATGCATCGATTATTCGAGCTCGAGCGGTTACCAAAGGGAACACTTCGGGCTTTGGACGGGTTAGGAGCCTCTGGAATTCGTGCGCGTCGTTGGCTGAACGAACTCCCCGAAGAAATGGCGCAAAGAATCGATGCTCATGTCTGCGATATCCTTCCAACATCATTGGAATGGGCCCGACAAAATCAGGAGCGATTCGATGATGGAAGCGCGCTCACTTTGATTGAGGGTGATTTACGTGCACGAGTTCTCAACAATGGATGGCATTGGATTGATGTCGATCCATTCGGCTCACCTGTCACTTTCCTAGACCCTGTCATCCAAGCTTTCGCTCGAACTGGAATTCTTGAGGTTAGTGCCACTGATTCTGCCGCTTTGACAGGCTCGAGTAAAGGTCCGACAATGCGCCGATACGGAGCAGTTGTGCGAACCAACGATTGGGCTCACGACTCAGGTCTTCGAGTTCTTCTTGCTAATATTGCACGAATCGCTGCACGCCACGATCGCGCGATTGAGCCGTTACTCTCTGTCTGGGAAACGCACCATCTCCGAGTCAGTGTTGCAATTCGTCGCTCAAAGCAAGGTGCCTCCGATGTGGAAGGAAACATCGGTTGGCGTGTTTGGGACCCGACACCAGATGAATTGAAGATCTCCATAGATTCAGGACTGCACCCTCATGGTGACCCAAATCGATCTCAACCATTCTGCTTCCTTCCTTTCCGCCACCCAACCTCGCACGCTATCTCAGGTAAAGATCGACGAATCAGTGGACCCATGTGGACTGGACCTCTGCATAACTCCGATGTGCTACTCGGATTCAACGAGGAAAACGCACTGAGACTTTGTGTCCCTGACGAAGAAAGATTGCAGAAGTGGGGCTTCGATGCAGCGGAGCATAATGATCTCATTGAAGCATCTCGGAAGAGTGTTCTACGCGCAATTCGTCATTTACAGGAGGAAGCTACTGTCCCAGATAATGCCTCATTGATTCTGGTCGATCACCTCCACCCTCATGTCCGACTACAAGGCCCCCCATCGCCTCGAAAACTCGCTGAGGCCCTTACGGAAGCAGGGCATCCATCCTGCGTCGCCGCGTACCCTAATCCAGGTATTCGAACCGCGGCTCCTTGGTCATTAATCCATGATCTTGCTCTGGAATTAACCGCTTCTAAGGTCTAATTCAACCGCCAATGTAGGACATCTCAACTCTTGGCAGATAGATGGCAGTAGGACTTCTTGGTTGGGCTCGGAGTTCAGAGTATCGATCCTCTCTCTCAGACCAAATCGTATGGAATTGTTCTGTCACTGTCTCTAGCCCTTTGGGATTCCGTAAGACGGGGCGGAGATCGTGTCCTGATGTTGCAAAGAGGCATGTGTAGATATGACCGTTTGCTGAAAGCCTGGCTCGATTGCAATCACCACAGAATGGTTCTGTAACAGACGAGATAAATCCGACTTCAAATCCCGTATCTGAATCTAAGGACCAATGCTGGGCAACTTGGCCTGAATGGAGAGAAGGTGTCGGTTGGAGAACCCAACGCTCTTCCACATGTTTCCTGATTTCTTCACTAGGGACTACAGATGCGAGGTCCCATCGGTTATGATTGCCCACATCCATGAACTCAATGAATCGTAATGCGACCGGTAGATGTTGGAAACGTTCTATCAAACGCTCAATATCTGCTTCATTCACGCCTCGTCGAATCACAGAATTGATGCGCACCGGACTAAGACCAAGCGTAACTGCCTTCTCGATTCCCTCGATAATTCGTTGAATAGAATGTCCTGACTTCCCGGTAATCCTCTCAAAAGTAACTGGATCGAGGCTATCGAGACTGAAGGTGACTCGGTTAAGTCCTGCATTAGCAAGAGCTTCGGCACGGCTCGTGAAAAGGAGCCCGTTCGTTGTCAATGCTAAATCCAAAGAATGCTTCGACAACATACGAATTAATACTTCGAGGTTGCGCCTCAACAACGGTTCTCCACCGGTAATTCGGACCTTCTTCAAACCGTGAGGAATAAGTGAAATTACAACCTCTTCTATCTCCTCAAAAGTCAGTAAATCGCTACGTGGAAGGAATTCGTGGTTGGCATCGAAGACATCGGCAGGCATACAATAATCGCACCTCATATTGCAACGATCAGTTACAGATATCCGGAGGTCGCGGAATGGACGGCCTCGACGATCAAATTGAGCCCCCATGTACATCCTCTTACTGTTGACGACGATGAACCCTCCTCTAGTCCTGTGAGGTCACGAAATGCCAAGGATTTGAAATACGAACCGGGCAAGGAAGAGGTATGAACAAAGGTCTAACCATCACAGGTGGAGTAGTTACGGGGATATTTCTCCTACTAGCAGTAGTAAGCATGGCACTTTGGACCCTACCCGCTGGTGAGAATCTTGAAAATGTGGATGATGATCCATCCCCATATTACACAGAATCGGTGGACGGGAATGCTACATTCACCTATATCGATGAAGACAGAAAAGGCAGTATCGCATTCCAAGTTCTAGTTAGTTTGGATTATGTTGACAGTGATAAAGATGGTTTTGTTGACGGATGTTCCAATTACACGGTCACAGTAACAGATGGAGATGGTACTAATGTTACAAATGATGTAATCAACAGAGGTTGTGTATTTGATGAATGGACAGAAGAAGATCAGATGCATGAAGGATTAGTTATCTCCGCATATGTTTGTGAAACCGTGTTCTCCAAATCGGATTGCAAAATAAATGAAAATTACACGGTATCAGTGGCAGATTCAAACAACGAATCAGTTGATTTTATTCTCTTTGATAATGATGCTTATCTGGTAATGATCACGGAGGATTTAGGAGGTCTTCTTGGAGGCATAGGTCTCTCTTCCGTGGCTTGTTGTTGCGGTATGCCTGTTGGTTTGATTCTTCTGATTGTTGGATTAGCAATTGGTGGCCCCCAACCTCAAGTACAGATGGTCAATCAATACCACATGCCAGTTGGAAATCAAATTCCAGTTATCGGGCAAATGCAGGCACCTGTCG
>DAYJ01000026.1:4660-18597 GCA_002506875.1 Euryarchaeota archaeon UBA40
ATGCAGGCACCTGTCGGGCAAATGTTCTCACAAAATACTCAGATGGCTCCGCCCATCTCTACTCCGTCACAGGATATGGCAGCCCCAGAAGTTCCAACGTCGATGGTTGATGCTCACCAACAGCAATTCCAGCAACCTCCCTCTGATTCTTGAAATAGGTTAAATCACTCAGATTCAAATCCAACCACGAAGTGGGATAGTCATGATCGGCATCACTGAGAAGGCGAGCGAGATGCTCGCCCAATTCCAAAGTACTGCCGATGATGACATCGAACGTGTACTCCGTGTAGAGATTATTGGGAGAGGAGCGAATGGGTTCCGCTATGATCTGAACCTTGTTGATCTAGCTGAAAAGATTGCAAGCGATGTGGCTTGTGAGGTCGATGGGATGACTGTACTCATCGCTGAACGTAGCGCTCCATACATGGAAGGCGCAATCCTTGACTTCGTCGAGACACTCATGGGAGGAGGATTTCAATTTGAGAATCCAAATCCAATGTGGGTCGATGACGTTTCAAAATCCGTAGCGGACGTCATCAGCAACGATGTTAGCCCAATGGTGGCCTCTCATGGAGGTACTGTCGAACTCCTCGGTGTGGATGAAGACAAAGCTATCATCGCTTTTGGAGGCGGATGTCAGGGTTGTGGAATGGTGGATGTCACGTTGAAGCAGGGTATCGAGGTGGTAATCCGAGAGAAGGTCCCAGCGATTACTGCGATTGTCGATATGACGGATCATGCTGCTGGGACGAATCCTTTCTACTGAAATTAGAGCACCATCGGGTCATCATCTGAAGTTTCGTCCATCTTTGGTTCAGGTAATGCAAGTTGATGCTCCTGCATCATCTCTCGTACCTTTTGTTCGATGACAATCGCCTTCTCCATAAGGCCCTCAAGTGGAATGTCTCGATCAAGCATCTCCGAAAGTGCCTCAAGTGCTGGAAGTGCTGCACGTGCATCTGGATATCCAGGGTTGGATGGGGAGAGGATTGCATAGGCATCGAAACCTTGGCGATCTGCCTCTGCTAGAAGATAGCCGGTGATTCCTGGCACAATTCCATGCTCGACAGATTCCAAACCAATCTCCTCAAGACGAGCTCTCGATACATCTGTAGAACCGACACCGAAAACAGGAGGAATGTCTTCACCAGTCATATTTGGAAGGAACACGCCGTCAATCATCACAAGACGATCGAATCCACCGTCACGGAACCACTTGATGACAGTCTCAGCAAAAGAGAGATTGAACTCATCAGGAAAGGCGATATCGCTAACAAAGGCCCCAATTCCATCGCCTTGGTAGATTCTTACTGGATGCTGGGGGCGGCGTCCTCGGACAAGGGCCATTGCCGGGAATGATTCGCTTAGAACCGAACCTAATTGCTCCATTTCAAACGTCTTGATGACCCAATCCACTGCAATAGCGCCAACGGCTCCCTTCGTAGTGAAACCACAGATAGCTGTCCCTCCAAGACGCTCGCGCTCAGTGCCGTGCTGAACTACAAGTTCGAACGGACGGGGTAGACCCATTGGCTCAACCTCACCTTAGGTCGTTTTCAACCCTCGTCCGGTCATTCAGTGTACTCAGACCAATCCTCGTCATCAGGTCCACGCCACCACCAGACATCGAGTTCGTCCTTCCACCATTCAGTTCCATCATCATCCACATGGTAATTATCCGAGTCAGTGTAATCCTCTTCTGAATCTTCTCCAGATTCAATTTCATCTGACGATTCATCTTCTTCCTTAGAATCATCCTCTTCCTTGGATTTAGTGGTAACAGCAGAAGGCGACTTTGACTTCGACATCGATACGGGTGCTGGGCGTGAACCCTGCTTCATGAGTTCATCGAGTGGTACTCCTTTCGGGATATCCGCTTCAGCACGAGTGGCCTTTGCTCCACCAGAAACGACCATTGGAAGTTCTCCAACTTCATCATCGTCATCATCTGAGAAAAGATCCTCTTCATCATCAGATCCAGAACGGAGCATGATAGCCCCCAGCAAACCGAGGACAAGGATTGCTCCCACAATCCCGCCAATAATAACGAGATTATTGTCGCTACTTGCCCCTCCTTCCGAACTATTCGAAGGACTTGTTGGACTATCTGTTTCCTCAGTGAACTGGAACTGAATTGTCAGGGTAGTAACACTATCTTGGTAATCCGGAGCCGATGCCGTCAAGCTAAGATCAACGCTACCATCACGGAACTGAGTGTCGTCTTGTATCTCTAAAACGAGAATCTGATCAGCTCCCGCTTGGATACTGAAAGACCCTCCAAGGTCGGATTCGATTTCGACACCTATCACATTCATCTCAAGATCAAGATCAACGTATACTGTATTCTGATTTGGATTAGTGACTGTGCACTCAAGCAAGTTTGAATCATCACTCGACCACAACGAGGCATTCACACTCATGGACCAAGGCTGATCACCACAATTCACATTCAGAGAGAGGAGGAGCGGATCTGGTGTTGGATCCGTCACATTGGTATCTCCACCAGTGTCTGTCTGTAGCGGCGGGGGCTGGAGATCAATCGATACCGTTGAGGGATTCATCAGAAGCCAGAATGGGCGGCTGTTCTCATCGTAAACAAACTCAATCTCCCCTCCACCCGGATAGTCGACTGCTTCCTCAATGAAGCCTGTCTGATCAAGAACCGAAATACCCGTTGATGATATGATAGATTCCGTGGCATTTCCAAGGGTCCAATCAAAGGATACTGCGCCGAGTAAAGAGAGATCTCTCGAGTCGGTAGTGACTTGGAGGCGGGCCGTTCCCTGGTTATCGGAATCAAGTTGCACAGATGATTGAACTGCACTGACTGACGCAGTTACTGTACTCACAAATTCGGACGTAGCAGATGAACCGAGTATGACCTGCTGCATCGATGTCGAACCACCGGCATATGTAGCTGAGATATTTACTACACCAACAAATCTGCTGGTCGAATCGAGAAGAGTTGACCAATCGGAGTATACCACGGAGAAGGCCCCCGACGCATCCGTGATTGCGATAACCTGGGTGCTATGGGCATCATCGCTGAGATCAATCTGAACGGTTCGCCCTACATTCGATTCTGTATCGAGGTCCAATAGTCCTGAAATTGTAATCGATTCACCGCGTGTGACTGAAGGCAAGGTCGAACCGTCAACATCCAATGTAGATGATGTCGTGGCTTCGACGGTCATGGATGAAATGATGTTGGAATTATTTAGAGCACGTACAGGGCCGACAGTAACGACTGTTTCATTGAAATTTCCAAGGGTATCAACGGCTACCACCGCTACGTAATGGTCTGTGTTATCCATAATCGATATGCCAGCCTGTTGAACACTGCCGGTATTGTCGAGAACATCCGAAGTCATGTTGACCACAATAGAGGAATTTCCTGCAGTCAAATTTGCAACCTGCACTCTAGTGGATGCGTTAGTGAAGTGGACCGTATCCACAAACACCAGATGATGATTGAGATCTACCGATCCCCCATCATCCCAAGATACGAGTAAATGGCCACCCTCATCCCCTTGCACATCCAATACCGTCAGATTGGTTACAGAATCGGGTGGAGTTGTGTCAGGCGGAGGTGGATCGATTGTAATCATCAAAGGTGAACTAAGATTTGAGGTGACGCTGTTCTGATGCATCGCACGCACATAGTAGCGGTAAGTCCCTGGTTGAAGGGACTGATCCATGAAGAACGATCCTTGAGAAGTTGAGTAAGGAGTCATAAGATTCAACGGTGAATTGTCCTTAGTGCGGTGAATCTCGTACATCATGAAATTCGATTCGTCATCTGAGGAGGTATTATTCCATTCGAAAGCAACAAAGGGTGGTTGAAGTTGCATTGCCATATCCTCTGAGATATTCATTTGAATCAAAACTGGTTCAGTCGGCAAGTCGATACTAGTAGCACCTGGAATGTGTGTAATAGCAAGGTTCTGAAGCGTGAACTGTCCAGTGGATGAAGTCATGTTGAACACAAGGCCCACATCAAAAGGACCAGACCCCGCTACCATCTCTCGGTTCAGCGCATTAGTGAGATTGCCAAGACCAGAGTTGGTATCCACTTGAGCAGAAAGAGAATAGGTAATCAGGAGATTGGAACCGTGAACAGCGCCTTCACCGCGAACGTACGCATCTGGTTGCAATGTAGAGTAATCAATTCCATAGAAATCTGTGATTGACGGAGTGCTCGCCGTGAGTTCCGACTGGATAATACTTGGAAGGATTCCCATAGTATCCAACCACTCAATTTCATCAATACCCTGACTCCCGTTACCCGCATAACCACTGATGTTAACCTCCGCTACAGTGTCGCCATCGAAATCGACTAGCATGTTGTGATGTCCTGCAATGAAGATGTTGTGTGTCGCTTCACCACCTGCCACAATATGCTCTGGAACACCATCACCATCGATGTCTTCGACAACCATACGAGTTGGTGCTGTGATTGGTTCGAGAAGGACTGATCCACTGGAGGCTATGCCTGAAGCAGAGATTGAACGGACATCAATATCTCCAGTGAATGTTGAATCGGTGCCATCACTTGTTCCTGAATCAATGAGTAAGGCAGTCATTGTTCCTGAACCATCCCAATCTGCAAACACTGGCTCGTTTGCAAAGAAGGCCATACTTTGTGTCGATTGGTAGCCCCCGTTGGTGAAGACCGCCATTGTTGTGCCTGACATCGGAGCATTACCATACAAATCATCGTCACCATCACCATCGATGTCAACCGCCTGAATATTGTCTTCAAGACTAGTTGCATTGACCATGCTGATAACCCAAGCAAAACCACCCTGTTGATTGGTGGAAAAATTCCAGAACGAGACATATCCCTCCATATCCTCCGCGACGGCTGCCGTCTTGACTCCAGACCAGAGATTTACAGAGAGTATGTCCGAAATACTCGTTGAAGATCCTCCCGGCCCACCCATTCCGCTTGAGTTTGAAGGTACTGTGATATTCACAAAGAGGCTCGAATATCCTCCAGAACGACGAAGGGTCGAGCAAAGGTTTCCATCGGAGGTACTGTACACAATATCTGAGGACCCATCCGCATCGATATCATCGACATAGACATCCCCTAATGAGCCCGCTGAAGTTAGAGAGATATTTGCAAATGGAGCGAGACCAGTATTGTTCGCTAGATGTAAGCAAACCGAACCATTCTGCGCATCAATTAGATACACATCCTTGCGAGAATCGGCATTCGCGTCACCAGTCATTAATTCAGTACCACCTGCACAAGTCCATGTCCAAGAGACAGTAGAGAAGCCAGAAGATAGAGTCCAATCGATGATTCCGATATGTGGATGAGAACCATTGCCTGGATCTTTATCTCGATCAAGGATTACAATCTCTGACTTACCGTCATTATCGACATCGGCCACCGTCATATCGTCAATTGATCCTCCCGTTGGCACCACACCTCCACCCATTTCAGGGGCATAAGATATGTTCAACTCCGAGAGGTCAACATTTGCTTCCGATGGAAGATCGAAAGACCAGATTGGTGCCCAGGTATTCTTGGTTGGAGTATTGGATGCGATTGAGCCATTAGTACTGAATCGAGTCTGCGATCCAAGCTCTCCGTAGCGATTTCCACCAAAGAACCACTCAAGCAAACCGTCGTTGCCAATGTCCATTTGAACAATACCAGGACTCGGGTCTGAGGAAAGATATTGCAACTCAAAACTTGACCCTGTAATCGTAGTATTCCGCTCCAACGCCACATCCACAGTGGTGTTACCAAGAACTGTCTCACTACTGTTCCCACTACTGAATGTCGTGATTGATGAGGGGTTGGCGCTAACGGTCGAGATAAGGGGACTAAGGGACAATCCAAGCATCAAAAGAACGAGTAGATATCCTGCAGTACGGGATGCAGCCGGTTCCACTGAGGGGTGTTTCATCGACTCCCGTTCCCCCCTCGCACTCATAAGGAATCGGCGAGATTCGGGTTTGGAAACTCAGTTGAAACGACGGGAACGGTTAAGTCAAGCCCGAGAATGGTTGAGTCATTCGGTGGGGTCCATGAGCGACGAGTCGGGAGACGGTTTGAAAGCGCGTCTTTCTATCCGTGTCGGTAACTCTCGAATCGATCTTGAGGGGACGGAGCAGGTAGTCACCGCTGAACTCCTCAAGTTACGCGCCGATGAACAGTGGTCTACTGCTCTTGATAAGGTCCGTGAGACTAGGGAGAGAGCGTTTGAAGCGGCACGAATTGCTGCAATGCAAACAGGACTTCCTGAGCGCGGTTCTGCATTCAGTTCACTAGTCACGACCTGTCAATTAAGCAAGAAGCCTGATCTAATTCTCGCTGCAATCCACTACCTTCGTGAAGTTGAGGGGCAAAGGGACTCACCTCCTCGAGAACTCAAGCAACTCTTCATCGATGCAGGCCATGATGCAGATGATGTTGAGAAGTGGAATATCTCCCTCTATCTGAACCGTCTCCGTGAACAAGGTCGACTCACCTTCCCTGAAGATATGCCTGAGAAGAATCGATTCATGTCTCTCACCGATGAGGGTCGTGCACATCTTGATTCACGGGCCGCTCAGTGAAGGACCAATGTCAGACCAAGAAGATCAGGCGGATCCAGTTGACTGGTCTTTCCAATCGAAGATTGATCAGGATTTGAGAGATTCAGATCTTCAGAATGCCAATCTGAGACGCGCTATACTTGATGGTTCAAACCTCCAAGGCTCAAATCTCTCCGGTGCAGACCTGCGAAATGCATCCCTCATTGGGACTGATCTCATGAAATGCGCTCTAGACGGGGCCGATCTACGTGGTGCACGTCTGACCAAAGCGAAACTAAACCTCTCGAACTTTCAGGATGCGAAGATGGATGGAGCCGATCTACGTGGGGTCCGTGGACGATACGCAATCTGGCGTCGTGCGAACTGGTGGGATGCAAAGATGAATGATGATCTACGCAAAGTGCTCTCAAAGAAATGGCCAAAGCCAGAATGAATCATTCTGATTCATCTGAAGTCAGTGAAGAAGCATGATTCGAATCTAAGGCCTCACGCGCACCTGACAATACGAGAGGTAGTAACGGCAGCGCCGTACAAAAGAGTCCACAAGTTGTAACTAGGACTTGGAGGATATTGAGAGTCAACGAAAGCATCGCAGACGGAGCCTCAACAGAACGAAGAAAGTAGAGCCCTGCAGCCGCATCTATGAGAAGAAGAGAGCCTCCAGTAAGCCCGATTCGTATCCCATAACTATGGCGTCGGAATAACAAAACTCCACTGATGAGGAGCAAGAGACCTGCACAGGTCTCCAATGTCCCGAGGACCTCGTAGTATCCTTTCGCTGCAATCGCATCATAGTAAGCTGCGATTTCTTCAGATGTTACATCCTCTCCAGCTGCCTGAAGTTGTAAGGTGACCTGGTCATACATTGCAGGATCTGTTGGCCCGTCATCCATTCCAGTCCAAAGGTTGGAAGCGCCACTCAGTAATGCAAGAAGTCCGCCAATAACCAATACTGACCCGATGATTCGGAGAATTCCTGGCTGTGGTCTAATTGGCACAGCAATGGCGGGTCCTTCAGATTCCTCCTCATCCTCATCCCAACGGATAGAGAAAGATTCCTCCATAGGATGCGGTGACCTCAATCACGCATCAATCCTCGCCGCATCTGCGTAGAGATTCAGCAATATTCTCAGGAATCGGTTGAGGCTGAAAATTATCGAGATCTACGCAAACGGTCGTAACCTCTGCCGTCCAAACAACATTCGACTTCTGATCAGTAAAACGATATTCCCAGATAATCGAGGATGTGCCTACTTCCTTAACCCAGAGGCGACAATGTGCAGTATCTCCGTAACGTAACGGCGCATGATGTGTAGAATTGGTGGCAACCGCTGGAAATCCTAGACGGTGCTCAGAAATTATTGTTGGATAATCAATACCACAAATCGACTCCCATGACTCCTCGAAGAATCGATGTGCAAGATCCCAATACTGGGGATAATATACCACATTGGCTGGATCTATCATCGGCCAATCTACACGCCGAGAAAGTTCGATTGCCATGATTCACACCTTAGCCCATGGCTTCCAATCTATTTCGCTGATGTGGGGCTTCTCCATTGAATCAATCGGATGGACCCACCGCGATTCGAACACGGGTTTCCAGCTCCGGAGGCTAGAGTGATATCCAGGCTACACTATGAGTCCAATGACACAACCAGAGTCCACACTAATTTCAACCACTCGGGTACAATCAGTTTTCTTACGCTCCGCTAATGCTAAGCAGGGTGGCGAATGGCGGACCCACCGCGATTCGAACACGGGTTACAAGCTCCGCAAGCTCATGTGATATCCAGGCTACACTATGGGTCCAGCGGCTCGGCGAGATGTGCCATCGGTTTAACCCCGACGGTTGAATCAATATGCGACAGAATAGAGTCTCTTTCCTGTTGAACTATCGAGTCTCCAGTTCACACCGTCCACAAATCTTGGGATGAAGAAGCCCACCTTACGCGGAGTGAGGCCGTGATTTCGCATTCGCAAATCAATGCTCAAGTGAGCTACAATCTGACTGGCAGTACATTCGGGATTATTCGAAACATATCTTCGGATCTCACGCTTCAATCGTTCTTCCCGTGCTGCACGTTGCTTGCCCATGGTTCTATGTTGGCTGGTAAGCACTTGAAGGCAATCTGGGGAGACCCGGGGGCCCAAGGTTGCTCAGCGAGATTTTGGAGGGAACTCTAGAGGAAGAAGGGTCTTCCATCGAGATTCTGCGAGTTTCTTCGCGTTAGGCCCTGAACGGGGAAGGGGGGTTTTGTGAGTCAATGTACCATGCATGCCATGCACACCGAACTTCACTCGTAATTCTATGAGGCGATCACGTTCCGCAGCAACCAACATCTCCTCTTCAAGGTCAAAAGTGGATGAGACCTCGTCTTGGCCTGCATTCTGGATGTGTAACGTGCCTTCCGACATATGCGCACGTGGAGAGAAGTCGTGGTCTTCAGGGTCATCCATCCAGACATTGACATCGACGACTACGCGTTCACGAAGAGTCGCCTTGGTAATCTCAATGGAGGTCGCCATCGACCCTTCCACCCAGTCCGGGTTCTAAGGGCTTCCTTTCAAGTCACACTTTGGAATCAAAGCAATCCAACTTCTAGAATAATAGGAATGAGAACCACGAACTCCACTTCTAAGGTCCAATTATTTCCTTCATCTGGGTCCACACCATCAATTGGGAAATCTGGATCGGATTCATCTGCAGTAATCGTCCAAATCCAATCTCCTTGACCAAATCGTGCGCCTGGCTCAGAGATTAATGTCGACAACAACGCCTCTTCTGAATCTGCAGTGTAGGTCTGTGCCTCTGTAGAATATGGGTTGAGATTTGTACGTTCAATCGATCCAGTCGATGCTTCAGTGATATTGTGCTGTACGGTCTTCGCTTTGGCTGCCCAACTAGATTCTGGAATCTGTAATAACATCGAGAAGTTGTCCTCTGGGGGCAATCCTGCAGGGACGAAATCTCGGTCTAATTCCAATGTACCATTGAACTCCAGAATACGACCCCCATCTCCAGGAATATGGTTAATCACGTAGCTTTCTCCCTGCTTCAGATATCCGTCCCAACTTACCTTCATGGTCTGATGTCTCCAAGTGACATTGAACGTTCTCTCAAGAATTCGCAAATCCCAGATCATCGTAGTTGCTGCGCCCCTATCATCAGTTACTGTCAGTGAACCAGTACGATTCTGGGCCCTATCTACAATGAATGTGGCACTATTATTTGTATCATCGATATCATTCTGGAAGTTTCCATCAGCATCAGAATCCATAGACCAGTCGAGATCCCACGCATATTGAAGGACGCCCCCTTCTGGATCAGAAGAAGTAGAGCCATCCATCGTCACGATAGTGCCAGTCTTGACAACGGTTGGACCGGATACAGCAGCAACAGGATATTCGTTGACGTAGATTGTTACCGTGATCGAATCCTCACCTCCGATATCATTGACCACTGTCAAAATAATGTCAAAGCGGCCAGATTCATCGAATACATGACTCACGTATCCTTGAGTTGTGTTCCTCTGTGATGTACCGAAATCCCATCGATAATCTACTATTAGGGTTGGATCGGGAGAAGTGGATGCGCGTGCATCGAAGTTCACAGCTTCACCGACATCAATCATGTCAACATCAACAGAGAGGCGAGCTGTTGGTGTTACCGTAGTAAACGCACTAGTGCATCCAGCCAAGGGGAGCATTAGCATCAGAACTGTGAGAAGTAGGCCTTGACCAACCCGTCGCCCCTCCATAGCCCGAATCCGGGCCTCACCCTGTTTATGTCTGACGCCATGATTCGTCATTTTCTCTACATTCTAGTTCAACTTCGAAACGACGAGGTATGAAAAACGGTCGCGTTGGAAGACGATACATGGTGGACGATCCATTCGCGGGCCAACGCGTCGTCGCGTTCGATTTGGAAACCACTGGACTCGATGTCCGTAAAGACAGGATCGTTCAGTACGCACTCATCGGAAGCGATGATGATGGTTCAACAATTACTGTGGAGTCTCTTGTAAATCCTCAGCGAAGTATTCCTAGTGGATCAAGTGCAGTTCATGGCATCACAGATTCTGATGTTCGTTCAGCAAGCACATTCGCAGAACATGTTGATCAGTTGAGTGAAATTCTCGATGGAGCCATCGTAATTGGACATAATATCGAGCGCTACGATTGGCGACTGCTTACTGCAGAATATACTCGAGTTGGTCGCTTACCCCCTGAACCTGCAACAATGATTGACACACTACGTCTCGCCAAACGATTGAAAATTCCAGGAAGACATGATCTCGGAACTCTATGTAGAGCTGCTGATATCACTCTGAATAATGCTCACAATGCAGCCGCTGATGCTGGAGCGACGCTGATGCTTCTGTGGCGGTGGATGTCAAGACATCCCCGTGAATTTCGTAGATCTCCTGAGGAGTTACAGGCATGGATCTCTGCTGGAAACACAAATCAGAATGCACTTGGGCCATCCTTAGATGACCTCGAATCTATGCCTGGTTCAGGTGGACGTCTTAGGATAGATGGAGATAGCGTGGTACTCGCATTCGGTAAGCACAAAGCAAGAGATATACTCGTTGTTGCAAACGAAGAACCCGGATATATCCGCTGGCTATGCTCTCCATCTGGACCGTTGAATCAGGAAGCCATAGACGCAGTGAAGGAGCTGCTCTGAATATTTCATTCTTCTTCGGATTTAGTACGAGGCGCCTTACGAATTGACTCAAGAAGTGGAGCCCATGGAAGAACCTCGCTCCAATCACCCATAGCCCATGGTTTTGCATTAGTTCGGATAGAGCCAAGAAAGACCGCTCCACGATGGTCCGAATTCATGACATCTCGCATCTGATCGAGTGCCTGTCCTTTGCAGATTACCCCAATTGTGCGACCTGACGGGATTATCCCTCCAACCTCATCCTTAGGACTCACGAGTTCTACCATGCAAGCACCACTTGCTTCATCGAATTGGAGAATAAGAGCAACCTCATCACGGAAAATTCCTGACGGTGAAGGCAGGTTACCCTCAGCTCGTGCATGGAACCAGGCTGGGCACCATGCTTTCCATTCACAAAACCGACACGAGTCATCATCTGGGGTTGCTTCCAATGGTTCCTTCGTGATTGCCATCCCTTCCCATGCACGGAATGCATCATCAAGCACTGAAGGGCCCTCAGCCTCGTACACCTTTGGCCCAGCGGAATACCAACCCTGAGCACGCACAGTGGGTGCATTCGGATTATTTTCCAACAGCATATCTCGATAAAATCGGAGTTGGCGACTTACTGTCTCATAGAGGCCCCCGGGAGGTGGTCGCCCCGTCTTCAGATCTGCAACAATCCATCCGACTGGGTTACGGTCCTCATCGAGATCCTTTACGAGAAGGTCAAGTCGCCCCATCAGACGGCCACATGGTGAGCGAAGTGTTCCCTCCGCTGCCAGAACAGTATCCTGTACTTCACGCCACTGAGCAATGGATACCTCAGACATCTTCGCCGTACCAATCTTCGCGTTAGCGATGAGCATATTGAGAGAGCCAATTAGAAGATCATGAGCACGAACAATTTCTCCATCCTTGAAAGCTGGATGTCGAGGCGTTCTAAGGAAAATTTCCTTCTCCTTTTGCCAATGAAGATCGAGAATTCGCTTCGCAGTTGGTGGTAGCCAACCAACCTCATCTGCATCCTGCCCAGAAAGATCGAGGTTACAGAAATCCTCCACACTATCGTGCACTGCAGTTCCAATCGTCGCTGCCATCCCTGCCTTCCGCGGAAGACGTTGCCTTGACAACCAGTACTTACGGGGACAAGATGCGTAGTTATTCCACGAGGAGGGTGACAACTGATGTGCTGGAGTGGCCATAGTCACATCCTCGATTACGCATGGTTAGGCCCAATGATTAACACCATCGGCCCCAATCAGTGGATATGGCGAGCGAGCCGATTCTAAAGATCTCGAGTGATGTGGATGCCGAAGGTGCGTTGGTAGTTACCTGCTTTCCGTCAGTAGGTTATGTGACATCTATTGTTGCACATTATCTCATTGATCAACTTGAACTGAGGTTTTGCGGAGGTGTCCGTGCACCAGGACTTCCTGCCGTCTGTCTAGTGAAAGATGGTCAGCCTATGCCTCCCCTCCGATTCTACGCGGGCGAACCAGTTTGCACAGTCGATGGCTGCGACAAGTTGATTCTGATTGTCTCTGAAATCCCAGTTCGCAACGATATGGTCCTCCCTCTAACCGAGACTTTGTTGGATTGGTCCAAGGAGGCAAAGATTGCTGGAGGAGTACTAATCGATTCCTTCTCCCACACCGATGAACACGCTCACGAAATTATTGACGATGATGAGACAGAGGAAACCATTCTGGGCATAGGTGCAACCGCAGCTACGCGCGAACGATTAGAGAAAATGGATGTTCAATTATTGAGTCAAGGCGTTGTCGCTGGGATGACCGGAGTTCTACTCGGTGAATGCCGACGAAGAGGTCTCGATACTTTCGCGATTCTCGCCGAAGCAAACGGGCCACCTGGCGCGGGACTACCTGATGCAAGAGCAGCTTCCCGTATCATCGAAAAACTCGACATGTTGCTCCCCAATCTTTCCCTCCCTACTGAGCCTCTCATCGAAGAAGCAGAACGAATTGAAGAACAGATTCGGGAAATGCTCCAGGTTCACCTCGGTAAGGTGGCTGAAGACGAAGAGAATGCGGGTCCTTCTTCGATGATTTACGGTTAATCAGATCCAATCATCCAAAGTTCCTGACCGTTGAACCTCTGATTCATCATTGTTTTGTGGATCAAAATCCCCTCCTTTGGAGATGATTGTATCCAAATCTGATTCATTCAAGATCGATACCCCCAGACGTTGTGCCTTCTCCAACTTTGAGCCAGCAGATTCACCAGCGACAAGGTAGTCCAATTTACCCGAAACTGCACTGACAACCTTGCCACCAGATGCTTTGATTGCAAGCGCAATTTCCTTTCGAGGACGGCTAAGCGTCCCCGTAATGCAGAATGTCTTACCCTCCAGCACACCTGAAGATGTGAGAGACACTGTCTCAGTCGTAATCTCAAGTATTTCTGCTAGATCTGACACAATTGAGCGACGCACTGCCAATCCATCAAGAAGTGAAGATGCGACTGTTTCTCCGACTCCATCAATTGCAACAAGACGATCAATTACAGGCTTATCTTTTGCCTCAACCATCATCATCAAATTCTCTAAATCGCCAACTTCAGCAGCAATTGAAGTAGCAAGTTCGGGGCCAATCCCCGGTAGACCGAGAGCCGATAGGAATCGCGATAACATCAGAGATTGAGTTGATTCCAACTGAGAGAGAACATTAGAGGCGCTCTTCTCACCCATGCGATC
>DAYJ01000026.1:18984-37188 GCA_002506875.1 Euryarchaeota archaeon UBA40
CCTACATCGCAGAGTTGCTCTGCAAGTTTTTGACCAATCCCATCCATCTCGAGGGCGCGACACCAGTAGAGGACTGTGCGAACAACGCGGGCTGGACAATCGAGATTGTTACATCGAAGAAAAGCGCCATCAATCTCAAGCGACGATGCACATTCTGGACAAGATGTTGGTGGATTAGGTACTGACCGATGGGGAAGTGTTGATTCAAACTGAGTCCCATCTCCATGAAATCGCCCTGTCAAATCATTCGAATTAGCTGGCCCCAATACCTCGATAATCTTTGGAATTACATCGCCTCTGCGCACAATCCTAACCTTGTCCCCAATTTGAACTCCGAGACGCTTGACCTCTCCCGCATTATGGAGGGTAGTATTCTCAACTGTCACTCCTGAAACGACAACTGGGGCAACGCGTGCAACTGGGGTTACTGCGCCTGTTCTTCCAGTCTGCCAATCCACACCCATAAGCACGGTTACCGCTTCTTCCGGGGGGAACTTCCATGCAAGAGCCCAACGAGGATGGTGTGCAGTCATTCCCAGTAATTCTCTCTTAGAAAGGTCGTCGAGTTTGAACACCACGCCATCAATCTCCCATGGAAGCTCGGACCGAGTGTCAGTCCAATACTTGGTCTGAGAAATCATTGATTCTGTTACTGTCTCCACAGTATCGCCCTCACAAACTTGGTCTCCCGCTGGCTCGATGCCGATACTACGCAACCAATGGACAATTTCGCTATCATGTTCAAAATGAAGGGGTTTAGGACTGTCCGGATGAGCTTCATCCGAAGGGATGAAGCGTGCGTCGTAAGCAAGGAAGGTTAGATCTGAAGCATCGCCTTTACCTGAATCCACATACTTCTGACGAAGAGAACCGGCTGCAAGATTTCTTGGATTAGGAGCGATGTCAGCATACTTCTCCCTAAACACATCAAGGCGCATTACAACCTCACCACGAACATGGCAATCACCATCCCAAGAAAGACGATGAGGAATGTTAGGGATTCTCAGAGCGTTTGCTGTAACATCCTCGCCACGCTCACCATTACCACGGGTTGCTGCACGTACAAGCCGGCCCCGTCGATATTCAAGCGAAAGAGCCGATCCATCGAGTTTAGGTTGAGCGAGAAAGCGGCGACCCTCGGCCGTCGTTTCCTGGACGAAATGAAGAATCTCCTCATCTGTCGTGGCTTTGTCGAGACTCCTCATAGGAAAACGATGGTCTACCTTTACCGAGCCGGCCGGTACCTCTGCACCAACTCGTCTAAGTTGAGGGTGTTCTGGAGAAAGTCGCTTTAGTTCATCCCACAATGCATCGAATTCAGCATCATCAATCTCTGGAGTTGCTAGATTGTAGTATAGATGGGAATGGCGGGCAATCTCCGCCGCAAGATGCTCGACACGATCCAAAGTTCCCCCCCCTTGTCTATTCATCTCCACGACAGGCAATGAACCTCTTTACTCTCCTCAGCACCAGCGCTTCTGGAATTTCGAATTGAACTCGATAGAGGCCTGTAAAAGGCGTCTGCGTGTTCCTCTCAATCGTGCAATACGTTGACGCTCAATAGGACGTAAGCGTCTTCTAATCACTAGATGGGCATTGTGAGGTATAGCGACTCTTCGAGTTCGGCGAATGATGGCCTTTCGTGAACGTATATCCCAGAGATTCCTATCGGAATCATCTGGTGTCCAAGATGGAAAATCCGGAGGCATGGTTGGGTCGCGCAAGGTCCGGATGGCATTCGAGATAGGACATCAACCTTACCATCTTCCTCTCACATGATTCAACACTGGCAAAGGAGCAGTGGCGTGTTTCACTCATCTGGTTGGAGGAATGGGTAGCCCCATTCATGCGGTGGCGATAGGGTCCGCTTAACCGAACGAGGGCTAATCCAACGAAGTAAGTTGAGAGGTCCGCCTGCCTTGTCGTTTGTTCCACTAGCACGAGCACCTCCGAACGGTTGTTGAGCGACGACTGCGCCGGTTGGCTTGTCATTGATGTAGAAGTTTCCCGCTGTGAAGCGCAACGCATTGAAGGCGGTCTGGATATCTTCCTCATCATTAGCGAAAATTGAACCCGTGAGTGCGTAAGGTGATGCAGTATCACACATACTCAAGACATCAAGGAATTCATCATCCTCATAGATGTAGATCGACAAAACGGGCCCGAATATCTCCTCAATCATTGATTCATACTCTGGATCATCACAGACGATGATAGTTGGATCGATGAACCAACCTTCAGAATCATCACTGCTACCTCCACAAACAATGTTACAACCAGGATCCGTTTGAGCTCTCTGGATATATCCTGTAATTTTGTCAAAGGAACGTTGGTCAATTACGGCGGTCATAAAGTTCGTAAAATCGCGGGCATCGCCCATAGTGATACGTCCAACCTCCTCTACGAGCTCATCTTTGATAGATTCCCAGACAGAACGGGGGATATAGGCTCGACTTGCTGCACTACATTTCTGACCTTGGAATTCGAAAGCGCCTCGAAGAAGTGCAATAACAAGTGCACGATGGTCGCAATTTGGATGGGCAACGACGAAATCTTTCCCACCGGTCTCACCGACGATACGCGGATAGGATGCAAGATTACCGAGGGCTGAAGCGATCCGTTCCCATAGGCCATTGAAGGTGTTCGTGGAACCAGTGAAGTGGACTCCTGCGAAATGGGGATTCTCCAATGCGATGCTAGTAATTGCTTCACCTGAACCGGGAACGAAGTTGATGACGCCTGGTGGGAGGCCTGCCTCCATCATCAATTTCATAATTACATAATTTGAGAATATGGAATTACGACTTGGCTTCCATACTGCAGTACAACCCACAAGTGCCGGTGCACTCGGAAGATTTCCAGAGATGCTTGTGAAATTGAAAGGGGTGATTGCAAGAACAAAGCCCTCAAGAGGTCGTATCTCTGTTGAATTAATTACGCCCTCAGGAGAATGGAGTGGTTGGAATTCGTCATGGAATTGACGAGCATAGTAAGCGTTGAATCTCCAAAAGTCCACAAGTTCACAAACTGCATCAATCTCTGCTTGGAATGCTGTCTTTGATTGATTCAGCATGGTGGAAGCGTTTGCTTTCGCCCGCCATGTTGTTGCAAGTAGGTCAGCGGCACGCTCGAAAATAGCACATCGTGCCTCGAGGCCTATCGCAATCCAATCCTTCTGCGCATTAACAGCAGTATCGCAAGCCGCTTCCATCTCTTCCGGTCCAGCAAGATGTACATTAGCGAGAACATGGCCATGCTTGTGAGGAATAACTTGAGGCATTGTGTTCCCTGTAAAAATCTCAACTCCATTGATGATACAGGGTATTTCCACTACCTCACACATCTGTCGATCCATCTCCTCCTGTAGTTCAACTCGCTCCACACTACCGGGGGCATAGGAGAGGATTGGTTCGTTGTCGGGGTAGTCAGCCATGGAATAGGCTTCTCGGGTCCGTCTTTGATGATTGCGAGAGGAGTTCATTCCTCTTCTTGTAGGAGTTCGATGATTTCCTCCCATCGATTAGTGACTGCAGCTTCAATCCGAAGAGCAGCCTGCTCAAGGTCATCTGGGGAGCCGCCGAGAGGTAAGGGGGCGAACAACCACCATCCAGTGCGCTGAAGCACAATTCGACGGCCACCTTCCCAACCTCTCCAGACAACTCGATCCCATTCGAAAGTGAAACCATCTGCAGATAGCAGATCCCGCGTTACTGCATACCGTTTCGGGAAAATTTGGAGGAGAAGCATTCCAAACAAAGCTAGAGGGAAGAGGAATAATTGCAATGGCGGAATATCGAGAATGGGATTGAGGAGTAAAGGCATCAAACCCATCACAATAAGAGTGATCACATTTGCCCAATTTCGCTCATATTCGTACCGAATAGTGGTAGACCATGCCCAACCCCCATTTGGAAGTGCTCCAAGACGAGGGACCTCTCGTTCCATCATGAAATAACGGAATGTGTCGATTACAACGATTATTGAGACCAAGGCAATAGCTCCAAAGCCAACGATCGAAGTAGTATCATCGAATGTCTCGAAAATCTCGCTCAACACATCACCTAACCATCGGAATTTCGCCGCTGGCGGGCAAGTAATGCAGTAGCAACCACAACTACGAGAAGAGGTAGAATCACTCCTGGAGATAGTAAAGTCACAATGAGAGGATCTTCTGATGTGCTTTCAGACACCGTCAAGGGAACCTTCGGGTCAGAATCATCTTGATCCAAAATTCCGTCATCATCATCATCATCATCCGCGATAAGATCTGTAGTGCAAGAGTCGACGATTTCATCGGGATTTCCGTCCTGATCAGTGTCCTGCCAAGCACAGGGGTCATTCGGGAAGGAATCGAGTGTGTCGCGCATTCCATCGTTATCGTCGTCCTCATCATACTCATCTGGTCCACAACGGACCTCTTCCACAGGATCATACCAGGCATAATCCCCAGTAGTCTGACACGTATCGATGAAATCATTGTCGTTATCCTGTGGCCATACTTGGAAAATGATTGAGTCTGTAGCGACGCCCCCTGCAGGATCCCTGACCGACACGGTAAGGACATAGGTGCCTAACTCGGTTGGGTAAACCGTGTTAGATAGGATGGCATATGGATGAGCGAATCCTGTTTCACTTCCAATTTGCTGAGAATCTGAACTTCCTTCCTCCGATATCTCATATGTGACCATCAATGCACTTGCTTGTATAACATCAGGATCTGTTACCTGCACTTCGATAAGTAGTGCGTCTCCAAGATATGTGACTTGGTCATTAACTGGTTGAGTAATCGTAATTGTCGGGACGGTGTTAGTATCCATCTGTATCACAATGTCCGATGACATCCCATCCCCAACCTCCACTGAATTGATTTCAGAAAGGTAACCCCCGGCAGTGGAATCAAGTTGAACCTGCGGATATGTGAGATCGAAATCTTGAGTCATGACTCGATGATAGAGGATAATTGAATCACCATTCTCAACAATGGCAGATTGTGCTGGTAATGAACTATGGAACTCTGGGAGATAATACTCGATAAGACCTGAATCAAGTGCATTACCAGATTGATCCTGAAGGATAATTCGGCGTTCTTCAGCAATACGTACTGTTGCAGGGTCAATTACTTCAATTCCACCTGCAGGCATAGATGAAATCAAGGCTGCTTCGAAAGAAAAGGCAGTCGTGGAGACATTCACAGAACCAGTTAGAGTTGTTGATGTCGCGAGGAACGGTAGGCTAACACTACTGATTGATTCAATAGTATCAATATTACATTCCTCGATTCTAACGGCTGGATTCTCTAGGTCATCCTTGTCACCAATCAATTCGATTCCATGCGCCCATCCGTGGAAAGAGAGGTTTCGTAGAGTCAACAGACGTGAAGTCGAACCATCAACACGGAGGCCGACGGCACCTGTGCCACCTCCATCGAAACTCATCGATTCCATAATGCCTGAAGATTCCTCTAACATTACTCCGGTACTCGCGATTATGTTACCTCCGACAATATCGAGAGAGTCGGTGTATTGTGAGATTAATGCTGGTTCAAGACTAGCATTGAACGTGCCTCCTCGAACACGTAAATCACCAACATCTTCGAGTAAAAGCGCTGCCTTACCTGTATGTTCAGTCGATTCAAGATTCGTCACATTTCCATTTGCAGATTGTAACCAGATACCTCGTCCATTACCAGGTGCCAAGGTAATATCGGTAAATTCGACGATGGATCCGAAAGCAAGAATCCCTTGCTGGTGACACGATTCAAAAGTAGTATCCTGAACATTAAGCACACTCTGATCCATACCCGAAAGGCAGGTTGAGGATCCCAGCAAGCGAGATGACTGAACAATCACTTGAGAGGATCCCGTCGAATCAATTGGAGCCGCGTTCAGTAACGAATCGATGACTGTTAACACACCATCTGAGGCAACATCGATTGGTCCACCAGTAACCTGGGTTCCACGAATCATAGCATCGCCAGAGATGCGCAGAGATAGCCAATCATAGCCTGTAATTGTAGCATCCTCTGCATCCAGATTACCTTGAATGTCCACAGTCATGGAAGAGCCGATTCGGAGAGATGCTTGGGGTAAGATCTGCAACGTCACACCAGCAGGGACAACAAGATCTCCGAGAAGATGGACTGGTGAGAACTGAGGTTCGATACGAGTCCATCCAGTAAGGGTTCCTGCATCAAGAGTTGAAACGCTAATATCCTCATCGAATGGACTCGATGTATCCCATGAACGAAGAGATTCGATACCTTGTTGTCGAACAACGATTGTCACCGTGCCTGTAATTACACTCTCAATTTCCTCATATCTCGCAGATACTACGCTGCCCTCAGCTGTTCCATCACTAGCAGTGTTCATCTGAAGGGCGCCAACAATCACCGTCGCCCCTTCAACAGGAAAGCCTCGGTCGAGAATCCTTACACGAATCGGTGACTCCACGAGAACACTCGCGCCGGAGGACAAAATCACATCTCCGTTAACTGAACCATGAACTGTAAGAGTGCAACCAGATCCGATTGTAAGTGTCGAGAGGAAGTTTCCATCGGCTGTTGCATTCTCTGTACAATTGACTTCAACTGGCTGATCCACAGTAAGATCGCCGCTGTAAGCAAGTGGAGAAAATACAGAACCGTGACTACCAGTTCCACCGGTAATCGACCCTTCCGCTCCGAATAGTTGTCCTCCTTCTGAGGTATAGAATGCGTTCGAATTCAACATCAAGGTGGCACGTACTAGATGCAAAGCAGCCCCGGACTCAATGATTAGATCACCAGGTATAGTGAAGTTTCCACCTTGGAGTACGGCGGTGTTACCTGTGGTGATTCTCCAATCACCACTAGTGGGTAGCAAAGGAATCTGAATGATACCTGAACTGGAATCGGTCATCTGTGTTGTTCCAATCCCTCCACTAGTTGCCGTAACCGTCGTATGACCCGTCTCAAAAATGGGGAGTGTGACTGAACCATCAATGGCTGAGGTCGTATTGAAACCGAGGCTCTCAACCTCTGCACCAAACACAACCTGCCCACCGAGGTCCTGGACAGTAAGACCATGCTCAATCAGATGATGGGATCCCGATACAGATACTCGTCCCGAACTTGGGCCGCCCCAGAGAAGATATCCGTCACCAAATGCATCGTACGCAGAAGTTGTCTGGAATGTCGGAAGATTTCGTACCGTGACAGAGGTTTCATCTGACATCAATAAGGTAATGTCACGATGATCGGCCGCCGTCCATTGATCGATGTGAACAGATGGGCCATCATCCCAGAGAGAAGTACCATTCAGAACCTCAATTCCATGATCGGCATCCTCCGTGTGAAGAGATGTCGCTTGGAAGGATCCTCCGTCAACCACAACTGATGCACCTCCATCCCGGCCTCCTCCAGAGATATTGAGACTCTGGGCTGTAACATGTGCATCCTGTTCGAGAACCGCTCCACGGTACCATCCAATCAACTGAACAGATGTAAGGTCTGATTCAGACCATATGCAACGAAGGCCCGTAGATACACGATCTGATGCAATGTATGGTCGTTCTAGAAGCACATCCTCTAGCTGATGGTTACCAGTAATGAGTTCCAAACCGTCCTCTACAGTAGATGTCCCTGTCATATTTACTCCAATCAAAATCGATGATGTACTGGCAAGAGTTCCAAACTTACCAGCCGTAACCCAATCTGAATTACTGAGATGAAGTGTTGCAGCCCCTATCGTGTCGATTAATCGATCTGATACCGAAAGATCCACTCCATCGAGGTTAGCAGTTCCCGAACCTCGGAGCATGACACCTTCCGCAAATCCGGTTCCAGTGAAGGAATAGATGTTAATCGTGCCATCCACGCCAAGATGAAGAGCAGGGTGTGTTCCAGACCCTGCTACTGTTACATTGGCAACGAAGCCATCAATCACGCCCTCAGCGTGAATTGCTTCCCGCACCGTACCTCCAGATGTGGTCGCGATGTTGTCAATAACACCTCCAGAAGATGACGCCCAATCAACGACGATGCCGTTCTCGCCGGTTAAGTGAATAGAGCCAATCCACGTATCTGCAGCTCCAGTCTGTGATACGCCTACATTCGCATCAGTCAAATTGAGATTAGTTACTGAGAGGTTTGCACCACCGTGAATCTGAACTCCTATGCCAATATCGTCTCCAATTAGTTCCAAGGCCGTTAGATTACCACCTGGATTCAACAATATGATGGCGGAGGAGTTTACGGCCTCAACAAGAGGGACATTGACCGAAGTTGAAGCAAGGCTCAAACAAGCAATCGCTGAATCTGAGCAGTGTAAACTCGAATCCGAAGGGACTGACAGGGAGCCTCCATCGATACGGTAACCTATCTGAGCACCTTCAACGAGGGGACTCATCCCTGAGGTAATGGACAAATCACCGGACACGTCGAATCCCCCACGCGAGTGTGTGATTGTAGATTGGCCAATTATCGCAGACCCGCTCGAATCTATATGGAAGCCCTGCCATACTGGACGGTCACTAGTTGGATAACGAAAAGTCCCATAGATTTCGGATGGATTATTCTCTGTCCCTTCAATTACTAGATTTCCTTGAATAGTGATTGTGACGTCTTCAGTCACATCGATTTCAGCACCTGCAGCAATGGTCAATGTTGCACCTGGAGCAACTGTAACCGCTTGATCCACAACGTGGGAACCAGACCAAACCGTGTTTGATGAGATAGTCTGGGATGCTGTGACACTCAGTATTGGTGCGGCGGATAAGCCTAGGAAAAGAAGTCCTAGGACAATGGAGGTGAGCCGCCTCATAGATGCAGGATGGATGGCCTCTCTCTTATCCATGCCGTTGAACCGTCAGGTCAAGATTGGTGGGTCCGCCCGGATTTGAACCGGGGTCTGACGGCCCCCAGCCGCCAAGTATAGACCAAGCTAACCCACGGACCCGTGGTTCCGAGATGAACTCGGATCAAATCTCCCGCGTGGTGCTGAATGGCGCGATATCGTCAATCAAATCCACGTGAGATACAAACATCCGGCGGCAGCAGTAACGCTCGACTTTGAGATCAGAGAGTATGTCTCCTGCGTCTTCACCTGCTTCCATGCGCTCCACATAGCGGTCCCAAAGGTGACCGATGACCTTACCACAACTAAAACATCGAACTGGAATGAGCATCTTGAATCACCTGTAGGACTTCTGCTTCTTCTTGCGAGCACCGCGGCCCATTTGATGCTTGGGCTCCTTGCGCCGGGGATCGTTTACGAGTAGGCTACGGTCAAAACGCAGATACTCATCGCGGAGTTCATCGTCTTCGCCAGCAGCGCCGTCGTTCCAAAACACGAGGCCGCGAGCAATAGCAGTACGAATTGCATCAACCTGACCCATCGTTCCACCTCCTTCAACTGAGATGTTGATGTCAGCCTTTGCAAGGCGACCCATAGCATCAGCAATAGCGAGTGGTTCCATGGCCTTCATGCGAGCCATATCTGGCTGCATAATCTCGATAGGGCTACCATTGACTCGAACTCGGCCCTTGCCTTTCTTGACACTAGCGCGAGCAATCGCAGTCTTACGCTTACCGCTAGATTCGACTGAGATCTTCTTCTTGCTACGAGCCGCCATCATGCCTCACCTCCGAAACGTGTGATATCCGCACCAAGTGACTCTGAGATGTCCTCCAAACGAACAAAACTGTTTGGAAGACCACGGTCGAACTTCGAAGTGTCGCCCCACTCGTGGCCGTCAGGAAGGTCACCTTTGAGGTTACTGGGTGTACCAATTTCTACGCGAAGATTGCGTAGAGCGATTCGCCCTGAACGTGACTTCTGGTAAGGTAGCATACCGCGGACTGTTCTCTTTAGGATCTTGTCGGGCATACGTGGGAAAAACGGACCCTTGCGAGGGTGATTGAGTTCACGCTTGGATTTGTAGTCGCGGAATACTTCCGTTTTCTTACCGCTTACAACTGCCTTCTCGGCGTTGACAATAATGACGCGAGCACCATCACCGGCCTTTGCAGTAGAGAGTAACTGGTTCGCAACATGACTGGCCAGTCGGCCAAGCACCTTGTCAGATGCATCGTAGACAAACGTTGTCTCAGCCAAGGATTAGCACCCCCGTTCCCTTAGGGTTCTCGTTCATCAGCTCACGGATTGTGATTACGCGTCCGCCTGCCTGTTCAATCTTGACTCGAGCACCACTGCTCACGCTGTATGCGGCGACGGTGCGTTTGCCTGAAACCAATCCACTACCAAGGAGCTTGCCAGGCACGAGGACGGTTGCATCCTCAGGCATGTGCCGCTCCAAACGGCTCAGATTGGGCTCGGCCCAGTTCTTACGACTTCTTTCGAGTCGATTCGCAACATCTCGCCACAGCGCAGCACCAGTGGACCGAGTCTGGGCCTTTAGGTCGGAGATGAGCTCCACCAGGCCCTCATTGGTCTTCGTGTTTTGTCTTGCCATGTGACTCCCTCGATGTATTGGGGATTCCGGCGACCGACCCTTCCGATATGAACCCTTTGAGCGAAAATGGAAGACGGCTCCAAGGGATGAGTATCAGAAAAGGGGGGAATGATTCATTCGTCCGACCCTCCCTGTGCGCACCATGAGCAACTGGATGGACCTGATGACCGAGGCGATGACTGGCGATACAACCGATGTAGTGGCCACCCATCGGCTACTGAAACAATGTGAGGAGGCAGCAATGGCTGAAGTCCAAGCACTTCTAGGCTCATCAGAAGAGGTCTCGGCTGCAATGACTTCGCTTTATGGGGCACTTTCTGCATACGTCCAAGCTGTCACCCTTCGAGCTAAAGCAGAAGGGGCTGAGCCTGGAGATCTCGATCACGCTTTCCGCACTGGACAATCCTACGGCGTCTCCTGTGTGTTGAACCACCTTATCGATGACTTGGTTGATCCAAACTCTGGATCTATCCTCGCAAGCCTAGATGAGTTCAGCGACTCCCTACACAACGAAATCACCTCTCAAGTCGATGAAGCGGGCCTTACGGTCGAAGTTCTCGATGCCAAAGGCGACATGATTTAGACTCATCAATAAGTTAATTCTGGATTCTCAATTTGGAATAAAAATGGATGATGGGAAGTCAGGCGAAGATGACCCTAAATTGATGCTGCGGTTTGGTATGGTTTTCTTCGCAATAATTGGTTTAGTGATTCTTTTGAGAATATTCACTTCTGATACGCAATATCCAGATCTTATTGGCGAGTTTATAGAATGATAAAATGTTTGAATCACTCGAATGAAGCATCACTGAATAACCTCATCACGAGGATTCCTGCAATGATTAGGCCCATCCCAATAATTGCACCAGGATCTAATCGTTGCCCATACAAAATGTAGGATACTATAGCAATCCCCACTATACCTGCACCTGACCAAATCGCGTAAACCACTCCTACAGGAATTGTATCCAATGTAAGAGACATGAAATAAAAAGCAGAACAATATCCAATGATGACAATCACGGATGGAATGAGATTAGTGAATCCCTCTGTAGCCTTCAGAGAAGCGGTAGCGGTAACCTCCGATACAATTGCAAGACCAAGGTAAATCCAGCGCCCCATAAATCGGGGACGAATAGATGTCAAATGACTCATTCGCTTGATTGAGCGTTTAAGAAAAAGGGGGCCGGGATGAAGGAAAGGCACGATGCACCAATCCCTCATCCCGAGGGTTAGAGGGAGAAGCGGCCGAAGCCGTATCTCACCTCATGTCATTGGGTCCAAAGGACAGTAATTCCACAGCCATCAATGGCTATGAGTGGATCATTCCTCTTCTGCAGAGAGGACCATCTCGTCAAAGTAGAGCCATGCTGCAGCTCCAACTCCACCGAGGATCATCATACCGAGGACCTGGACGATTGCGTCCGTGCCATATGATGCCGTGACAATCATGCCACCAACACCGCCAGCGCTGACTACATCGATACCGCCGGACATGAGCATCCAAGCAAAGATACCCATTGCCCATCCGCCACCGAGGCGAGACCAGACCATCATCAGTAGGAATGCGCCGATGAACGTCATCAGGATAACCGAAGCATCCAGAGAGAAGTTCGAGAGGTACGACGTGAATGCCGCCTCAACCATTGCATCGTGTCCCTGACCCTTCATGACCCACCAGTCAATCGAGTAAGCGACTACTCCACCTAGAATCTGCATGAGCCAAGCTAGCACACCAGTCTGCCAGTCCATCTCCTGCTTCATCACTCGGCCAAGGGTGATCCACGGGAGAATCATAGCGCCCGAGAGCGTCATCATCATCACCGCGAGAACAAGCCCCGCTGCCATTGCGTTCGTCACTCCCGAAGTCCCGACTGCCATGCTCGTCATGAAGTACACAACGGCAAGTGAGCCCAGGAATTCGTTCGTCATCATTTTTCCATCAACAGTTTCAGTCATATTTTCTGCCTCTACTTTCCAATTAAGGATTGATACTTTCTCTTCAATTTTCATATATAAAGAGGTCGGAAAAACTGCGTTTTAAGTGCTGATTTGCGGTTTACCTGAGTATATCCGGTCTACCCAGCGTAGTCAAGTTTACTTTCTACACCAGTTCAGATATCAGTGAAATGATAATTTTCGTGACCTACGGTCACGAGCGCTACCGCTATTCCCTAGTGGGCCCAAACTTCAACGCAGAACTCCAGAGAATCACAAGGAGAAGTTGTCTGCGGCGCCGTCCTCGCCAACGCCTGCCTGGCGTAGCTGGCCATCAGCATCTACGAATTCTCCGGCCTTAGTCAGATTCTCGTATCTGCTACCTTCGTCGACAACTCTCGCGAGTTGTATCTCTCCAAGTGCTAAGGTGAGGCTATTCACCACAGCCTGTAAGGTTTGGATAGCACGATCGCGCTGAGCCGCGCCAATCTCGTGATCCGAATATCGGGCTTCTTCGAAGAGGCTGAGGAATGCATCCAACTCATGAGGTGGAGTGATTCCGCCAAGCATGCGATTTACTGCATCCTCGAACTCACGTGTGGTCTCGTAGACCTTCTTCATCGCTCCCTTACTACGGAAGAAGGAAACCAGTTGCTTCCAGCAATCGAAGATTGCTTGGATGTACTCGTTAGAAGCACGCAGCGACATCAGGGAGTCGGTCAAGATACCACGGAGGATCTCGATACGGCGACGTTCCTGGTAATTACGATACATCACAGCACCAATCACCGCTGCAAGAAGTAGAGCAATCAGAAGTGGAAGCATGACTTGGGCTGTGAACAAGCCACTTGTCTGTTCACCCATTGGCTCGTCGCCAAGGACAATCTCCGGAGTATTGTTGAGGAACGTCTGCTCAAAGTTAGGAGAGTCCCTGAACTGCACAAGAATCCTCCACTTTCCACCTACAGCGCTATCATCACTACCTGGTACATCTTGTGCTGTGTACTGCCAAGAGAACGATGCTTCGCCGTTGTCAAGTGTTGTCTGATAATCGATGTTCTCAAGCACCCAATCCGTACCATTCCAGTATTCACGGATGAACATGACTTGTTCGCCGGAAACCGGCACATCAAGACGATCACGCATGACCTGAACAGTACCATTGATCCATTCGTCTGGCTGATAGCCATCCGCCTTAGACCAAGTGTCCTTCAAGATGATGTCAACACGGCTACGCACGAGTACAGTGATGTCCATGTGCGAACCATTGACTACAGCATTCGCTTCTTGTCCACATCCACCGCTGACTTCCATCTTTGGTTCGTAGGCAACACGGAGAGTTCGGAATCCTTCGAGTCCTTGTCCACCAATCGGTTCAACACCCCGACGGCTTGGATTCTGCTCAGGATCTCCTGAATACCACTCAATACGGCCATCTGCATCATCTGTGACTGCAGATGCGATTGGTCGCGGGTTAATCTCAGGACTTAGGTAGATGTTGAGGCAACGTCCACCAAGCATGTTCCCATTACTCTGGTAGAGAGCTGCATGGACATGGAACGGTTCCTTGAGATAGAGCACAGGAATACTGGTCCCGTTACCAGCGAAGACATACCGATCAACATCGGTCAAGAAGGGACCAACCTCTTCGACATTCAGAGTGCTGTTCGAGAATACTGCGAAATTCTTGATGACTGTTGCATCCTTGAAGCGATAGCCATCGTTGTTCAAATCAGCATTGTATCTGACTGTGACCTGAGCCTGTCCAGCAAAGACGCCGTTCAGTGGGCAATCAATCTCGAAATATCCATCATTATCAGTTCGTCCCGCCTCGCATTGTGGCACATCAGCCGCAGAACCTGTCATCTGATAGCTAATCTGAATATCACGATTAGAGAGGTTCCCTCCAAGTTCGTCAGTCAAACGACCTGTGACAGTCATCGGCTTTTCGACGACTTCGCCAGTAACTGGATTGACCTCGCTGGTGTAGACAATCTGATCGTCGACATCTAGCGTGGTGCGTCCACGAAGGTAGAATCCGTCAACATTGTACTGTAGTTCACGACGGAAGTGCTCATTGTTAGGAATCGAGGTGCATGGATCCCATGCGCCCTGCATCGAAAGCATCCAGTTCTCAAGAGTGACGCATCCCTCATGAGGTAGATTCTCCTCGAATCGGAGAATTACATTGACTGGTCCGAATCCATCTGGCAAGAAGGATTCAGGGTCATCCTTCAGCAACTGCGGATTCAATAGCATCTCGTGGTATACCGATCCTGCATTAGGAGTCAATTCGGAGATGATGCGCCTATGCTGTCGATTATCGAAGTCTGTTCCTTCGAAAATCAGTAACACTCGCCCACCATTCTCACCTATACCATCGAGGGCTTGCCCTAGATCGCGGATTGATGGTGTCCGATTATCATCGGTGACTTGGGCCGAAACAGACCAAACGTCACCATTAGACCGTTCTCCTGAAGTCGTTGCTTCAAGGTTGATGAAGGTCCTACTAACAACCCAAAGTGCCTGAGTTACGCTTGAACTCTTCAGACGTTGTGTCCCAGGGAACCCGAACGTCATCGAGAAATTACCGAGGAAGTGATTCTGACTGATATTCAACGGGATCTTGAACACACCATTCACATCAGTCTGAGCTAGACCTGAAGTGCCATTGGCAGACCAAGTCCAATTCACAGGCTGGAACGGAACTGGTTGGAGTGAATTGTCAATCAGGCGTGCTTCAAGGGTGGTGTTCATCCCACGATAGAGAACGGGGACTGTGTTCAGTTGGAAGTCAGTTGTACCTACCACTGAGACATTCACATGGGCGCCAGTTGGCGACAAAGTGTAGGTCTGATTACCGGTAAAGAAGAAGTTAGAATCGACAAAGTCAACCTTAACTCCATAGGTCAGAGCCTGGTATTCAGTGCGCCATGTCCAGTTGAAATCCATAACCGCAAGACCTCCGGATAGAGCTGGATACTTCGGGTTAACACTCTCACGACTACCAGCGAAAACACTGTCCTGATCAAGATCAACTTGGAGAACTGTGGCGCCATCTGTCCATGGAACCAAGGTGCGATTCTTGACGTCGCCAATAGTTCCGAACGTCTCGCCAGTATTCATCTCGGGGACGATTTCGCAACGAATAGGACTAGTCTGATCCAATGGATCTACTGGGCCACAAGGGGGCACATTCGAATCTGCACCATTGACCATCGAGACAAACCAATGAGTACTGTTTGTGGTAACGAAGTCACGCAATGGAGAATCGATGTTTGCCGTTGCATCACCAAGTGGAAGGTCGGCTGGATTATCATTCCAAAGAACCGAATACTGACGGCCGGAAGATACTGCTGCAAACTCCGAGGGTGAAATTTGGTTGTTCATATCCGTATCATATCCTGCATTAACCAAGCCGGCCTCACTGAACATTGGGCGCCAAGCGCCGAAATATGCGCCAGTAAACTGCTGCGCATCCCAGAAGAAGACGGGATTATGCGAAGGAACGATAATTCGTGAACCAATGAACATGCGCTCTACTGATTTGATGACAAAGGTGTCTGTTTCAGCGCCCTCAAGCCAAGGGAAAGGCCACTCGTTAGGGCCAGCATATGACATGTTGACTTCGCCCTTGAACTCGTAATTACCCTTGGGGAGAGTGGTGTTCGTGTACTCATACGTACTCACAACATCGTGATTATTCAGGAAGCCGTTCCAGATTATTTCTTCATAACCACCTGGGATTGTACCTGGACCATTATTGAGAGATGCATTGTAACGAACTTGTTTCCATTCGCCCTGAGCACCTTGGTTCTGAACAAACGTCAACGAGACATAACCGCCTTGGTCTGCACGGAATCCCTGACCTGCGCCATCGAAGGTGGAAGGATTCTGACGATCACCAAATGGTCCTCCAGTGACCTCAAAGGCAACAGGAGCATACTTGATTCGATTGTTGAAAATCCCACGATCCCAATCCGCAGAATAGTGGGTCTTGAAGTCAAGATAAAGAGGATTCTCGCCACTCCGCAAGTACTCTGGAGCAACATAATCGAAGGTTGTATTCGCTCGAATCTCAAGTGGATACATCTCAGAGGTACTACCGTCATGGATGAACATCTCTGTGACCTCTGCATAGGCGTTGTAGGTTGTATTCGGGCCCACGTCAAGATCCTCGGGGAGTAAGAATTGTCCAACTGTGAATCCACCAAACTCCGAAGAGAGTACGTCGATGGTCTGTACTGCTTCGGTACCATTCCCTGCCCATTCAATTGTGACTTGCACTGGCAAGTAAGGTGCTGGAACGAATTGGTTCAGCGAGGGATCAAGCCAAGAAACAGAACCAGAGAAGATTGCTGCCTTCTTGCCATCCATCCACATTGTTCCTGGAATACTCATATTGACGCGTGTGGGAATCTTGTCATCCTCATCTAATATGCAGTCGTTGTCACTGTCCCAATCAGATGCAGGGTAACTATTGCCCGCAGTATCTATGCACACTTCGTTCTCTTCAAGATGGTCATAATCCAAATCTGTTCTCGTGTCATTGTCATCATCGTTGTCTATGACGTCAGGGCCCGTTGAAGGATCTGATGGGTTGGCAATACCAACCCCTCCACCGAAATCATCGTGGTCCCATGGATTCGTCGATTCGTTATTGTAACGTTGAGGCCAAAGTAGAATCTCGTCCTCATCAAACATACCATCAGAATCATCGTCGAGATCAATGTCGTCACGGATACCGTCATTATCGTGATCCCACGGGCTAATCCAAGGGGTCTGATTCGCGAGTTCAACTGTATTCGTAATACCATCCATATCCCAGTCGGTCTCACCCTTGCCGTCTGGAACACCGTCATTGTCATGATCAAACGGATGTTGTTCCTCGCCCACGAAGCAAGTCAATTCCTGAACTACATCGAGTACGCCGTTATTGTCATCATCTGGATCCTCGGTGTCGACAATACCATCGTTGTCATTGTCTACATCATAGTACTCAGGGAACATCAAACCTTGACCGAGCACGCCCTTATCCCAAACCGCTTGGTAAAATCCATCTTCGTCAGGATCCGTATCGGTCCCATCATCGTCGTTGTCAAAGCAGTTTGTCCCAATGAAGAAATTGCCAGGAGGTAGTGTACCCGCATCATCATCAAAGTCGTCGTTCGTATCAATCTCGAAGAAATCCCAGATTCCATCATTGTCATCATCAACATCGAAGAAGTCGTAGACTCCATCGAAGTCGTCATCGAGGTCAGCTGTATCATTGAACATGCACTGGGGATTAGGTGTACCAGCGTTCGGCGCACCACAGTCATCATCAGGATCAACGCTATCATTCAGCAGGTCTGCATACTCGTCTGGGAAGAAATTCCCATTGATGTCAGCGTTCCAATTGAACAATCCCTGACCGAGGCCTCGCCATGCAATCATCAAATCACGATTGTTGTTGATGTCATCGAAGGGTACCGCTGCAGTGACTTGGCCGTTAAACTCGAAGTGCCAGCAGCTTACCTCAAAGCAATCCCAGTTTCCATTACTATTTGCTCCATCATACTGCCCATCCGTATATCCTGAATCGGGCCGAATACTGTACGCCTTCGTGTACTGGAAGTTAGTGCCCGAATCGAGTGGGAGCATGTAGTGGAAAGCGTACTCATATCCGCAGGCATATCCGACTACCGTCGTCCACCCACAGGTGTCCTCTGCATCTAGGGAACCGCCCATTCGGAAATCATCGATATCCAAAACTCCGTCATTGCCTTCATCTTGATCCCAACCATCGGGTAAACCATCGCCGTCTTGATCGACATC
>DAYJ01000074.1 GCA_002506875.1 Euryarchaeota archaeon UBA40
GATTCACCTCGCCCAATCAATCTCAATCATGTCGTACTATCAATGAAGGAACTGCTGGATGCCTATGATCCAAATAAGACCCCTGTCGCTTTCAGTACGCTTCCATCGGACATCGCTGCTGAGGTTGAGCCTGCTCTCGTAAAGAGGGGGTGTCGCGTCTATTCGAATGCATCTACCCACCGAATGTTGTCTAATACCCCACTAATTATTCCAGAAGTCAACGGAACTGTACTTGAGAGGAGGAAAACCGAAAATGCAGGTATTATCTGCTCAACTAACTGTACAGTCATGCCAGTTGCGATGACATTGGCTCCAATACATCGTGCACACCATATCCAAAACGTACGAATCAGAACGGAGCAGTCCTTGTCCGGTGGAGGTGCAGCTCTTCTTCGAAGCGGGAAATTAGGAGAGGCATTCGATCAAAAAATACCGGGTGAAGCAGAGAAGATGGAAGATGAATTACGCCGATTACTTGCGGACATTGATGATGATGGCATCGAGGAGTATGCAACGTTTGACGTAGATATCGAATGCTCCAGAGTAGGTCGGCCTTTTGGTCACGAGGTACACATCGAAGCCCGAACTGAGAGTATTATTGATGAAGAAGAGGTTCTCCGCCTATGGGCGACTCAATCCTCTGTTCTCCATCTTGCTCTCCCCTCCTCCCCAACATTCCCACTCATGGTCCGAGAGACAATTCAACCCGATAGAGATCTACGAGCAGGAGAGGAGGCGATCGAAAGGGCCGCCACATTTGACCTCAAACAAGGGATGGCCATCGTTGTGACTCCTCCTAGAATCGAAAACGGATGGATTCGATGGAGTGCATTTTCCGCGAATACAATTCGTGGTGCAGCAGGTGGTTGTGTACTACTCGCTGAGTTCGACACACAATTGAGAACACGTTCATGAAATATCGCGGATTCGCGTGATTGCTATAACCGCCTTCATGTTGGAAACGACATGGCCCGCACGGAGATGAAGCGAGGAACTCTCAAGGGCATCACAGTTGGTTCCAATGATGGAAGAACACATGTCCTTCTTCTGATGCCACGTGCACATCGCCCTGACTATGAATCCAAGATTGGTATGATCGCTCATACCGAGACGGTATACTCCACTTATCTCCGCCCCCGTGAAGGCAAGGATGCCATTCGTGATTCAGGCATGGAACCTGATGACCATTCTTTCCATCTGATTAACATCGCAACGAGAGACCTCGGAGTGTGGATGCAGAATCTCATCCAGCAGGGTTGGAATCGATGCGAGATGGAAGTCATCCAAAATAATGACACGCCGATGGATATCATGTGCTTTGGTCATCCATCAAGTACTGTTGTCGAACGTCTGCCTCTACCTTGGAACCCTTTTGATGTCGAAGGGAGATGTTACAATCACATTCCAGAGGGGAACACTATCATCGAGGACGCACCTGAAGATCTTGATTCCGATAAGGCCTCCGAAGATACCTCCTCCACTGATTCAGAGATTGTTGAAGCCGAACCAGTGGAGGCGCCCGCCGAGACCACAAAAGTCGTTGTCGCAGAGGTTCCTGCATCAGAACTTCTGGAGGAAGAAGTCCGTAGGACGATTGACCTACTACGGGCGGATGGCATGGACATGATGCAAGTGATGGAGCATCCCAAGTTTGCGGAGGTCTCGGAACGTGCAGGTGCAGCCAATGTGGATGTATGGACCATGGTAGTCAGTACGTTCCAATGACGAACTGTTCATACCCCTGCAGCAATTGGTAGAGTCATGGTCCACTGCACGGAATGCGGCCGTGAGCAGTCAGATGAGACCAAGTTCTGCAGATATTGCGGAGAACGCACGCCAGGACCAGATCTAACTGCGCAACTCCGTAGGGAAGCAGCAGCAATCCAACAAGCAAAGCAAAGCGGAGCCGCTCCTACATCGAGTACACCTCAGTCCTCAGTCCGCACTGGGCATCGTCTCGGTGGGGTATAACCCCGCCATCTGGAGGGATACATTCCATGCGTATGCGTAAACTCGCTATGACGCTCTCACAACTCCCACGCCATCCTCTGAAGGAACCAACTCTAGAGCAGTACAGCACTGACGGGGAAGTAGCAGCGAAATGGCTAGCATCAATCGACATGAAAGCACCCTTTGAAGAGGTCGATGGAGTCATTGATTTAGGCGCAGGAAATGGAATCCTTGGGATTGCAGCTCTACTTCTAGGTGCACCACATGCTGTCTTCGTTGAGATTGATATCGAAGTATGTGAAGTTCTTCAGCAATCCATTGGATTGATGGGATTCAATGATCGATGTCGTATAATCAATGGAGATGTTACGGATATAGGTGACAATCTTGTCCATGATGTTGTAATCATGAATCCCCCTTGGGGCCGTCAGACGCCGAAGGCGGACCGCCCGTTTCTCCTTGCTGCCGACCGCTGTGCACGTTCGACAATTCACCTCCTCCACGGCCGTGGAGCAGCCCACATCGATCCATGGGCAGAAAGGACCGGATGGGAATCCAAGCGCTGGATGGAGGTCGATCTCCCCCTTCCTGCAAGTTACCCTCACCACACTCGGAAACGTGGGTCCACCGAGGCTGCAATGTGGTGGTTGGAACGGCCGACGCGTTGAAAGGGAACTGTCCAGTCCCTATGTTCGATGTCCACCTCAGATGGCGCCTTCGTCACCCCTGGAATGGTCCTCGATCTCGACGGTGAAGTCGAAACAGGGTCGGGTATTGGAACAACGGAACGTGGCTGGATTGCACTTCGTCCGGGCCGAGTTGTCATCTCTGAAGGCATGGCTGATGTCATCAGTTCAGGATCCACACCAAGAATCCCTCAAATCGATGAAATCATCATCGGTAGAGTTACTCGACTCCATAACAAGACCGCAGAGATTGAGATTCTTCATATCGAAGGCCGAGATGATGCAGACAGAACCTTGGACACATTCCATCGCTCTGCAGACATCTTTGTTTCGGAAATCGTGGATCGCTTCATGCCATCTCCAGGAGATGGGATGAGGACCCGCGATGTAGTTCGAGCTCGCGTCATCCAATCTGAGCCGATGGTTAAAGCAAGTTGTAAGGGGAATCCTGCACTTGGTGTTCTACACGCGATTTGTCCTGTTTGTGGCAAGTTCCTGTCTGTTTCCGATAAGGTTGCAGATCAGAACGTCAACTGTAGCCGATGTGATTACACTGGTTACCGGGCGCTATCCAATGGATACGGACATGGACACATCCTCCCAGAAGGTGTTGATCTAAGCGAATTGAATCGCGGAGGTGAACGCTGGACTCCGGAGATGGATGGACGTCTCGGCCACAATGGGGCACGCCCCTATCTATCTCCTATGGCTGACCATCGTCGTGGCGAGGATCACGAGATGCCTGCCAATCAAGCAAACCGACCAGTCGGCCGAGATGGGCGCCCTCGCCGGGAAATGCATGCGACCAAATGTACGCTCTGTGGAACTGACACCAAAGTTCCCTTCGAACCAACTCCAGGCAAGCCAATTAGGTGCCGAGACTGTATGGACAAGGTGAAGGAAGGAAACGCAAGTAAGGAGGAACTCTCCAAGGAGCGGGAGGTCATCAATGAGATGCGAAAGAAGGCCGAAAAGGAAGCTGGTGTCAAGCTGTTCGTAGGAGGCATACCCCATGGAGCAAGTGAGGAGGAGTTGCGGTCCATTGTCGAGGCCCATGGAGAGGTTCGAAAGGTGGACATCGCTAAAGACAAGGAAGGCAATCCCCGCGGATTCGGCTTTGTTGTATTCGCAGATCCAGATGAAGGGCGAGCAGCCATCAAGGCACTCAACGGTACTGAACTCGGTGGCCGAAAGCTCCGCTTTGAAGAATCCAACTCTGATAGTAGAGGTGGCCGGAGAGGAAGAGGCGGCCGCGACCATGGAAACCGCGGCGGAAGAGACCGGCGAAATCGAAACTAAACGAGCGATGGATGAAATGCCGAAGTAGCCACCCTCATGAGGAGGGGGAATGACATGACTTGGCTCGTGATTGATGGGTATGAGGATGAGCCGGCTGCCTTCGGCGTACCACCCTACATTGGCTTCCACGTACGCTACGTCTGTGGTGTTCTATCCTCAAGGGGTATCGATTACGAGTACATCACAATAGACCAGTGGAGATTGGGAATTCGCCCCGACGGCCTCGCAAATGGGCGAATTGAAGGCTTTGTTCTAATCGCTGGAGCTGTAGTCCCTGGAAAATATCTCCGTGGTACGCCTATCTCCCTCAAGGAGACGGATCACTTGATTCGATCACTTCCTCGTAAGACTCCTTTCCTCGCCGGAGGATGGGCAATCCGCGGATGGAAGCAGCAAGGTTGGGGTCCATTACGAAGGAACCTCTTCCTCGCGGTCCAAGATGTCGATGCAACTTTGGAAAATTTCCTTCAAACTGGTGAATGGGCACATCGACGCCGTACAGCTGACCAATGGACTCAATGGGCACAAGAGGGCGCGAAGAGTCGGGCCGTAACGGATCACCCTGATATCGGTAATGAAGAACAGCCTGGCCCATTGACCTACGAGGTAGAGGTGTACCAAGGTTGTGTTCGATACAAACGAGGATGTCGATTCTGTATCGAACCAAAGAAGGGAGTACCTATCTGGCGGACACCGGAAGATGTCATTGAAGAAGTAAGTATTGCTGTCGACCAAGGCGTCCGCCATGTTCGCCTTGGTGGCATGACTGACGTGTACACATACATGGCTGAAGGTGTCGTTGATCTTGAATATCCAATTCCAGACCCCGAACCAATCGCTCGGCTACTCTACGGCCTAAGAGAAGATGACCGAATAGAGACCCTTCACGTTGACAACGGAAACCCAAGTATCATCGCCGAAAATTTGGAACCATCAACTGAGATTACGAAAACGCTAGTGGAAACAATGTCGGATGGGGCTGTGCTCTCCTTTGGTCTCGAATCCGCAGACCCCACCGTCCATGAGGCAAACTGGTTAAACTGCGATTCTCAACAACTCAAGACTGCGATTGAACTCATCAATCGATATGGACGAGAACGTGGACCTCGCGGTCTTCCGAAACTGCTCCCGGGACTGAACTTTATCGCAGGCCTGAAAGGAGAGACTGATGCAACATATGACCTAAATCGAAATCTCCTCGATGATATTAGAAAATCAGGCCTGTGGGTGCGTAGAATCAATATCCGGCAGGTTGAGGGTAGAGGATTCCAAACCGTTCAGGAAAAACCGTTCAAACAATTCAAAGAATGGGTGAGAAACGAAATTGATGCACCGCTCCTCGAAGAAATGTTTCCGCTAGGCCAACGTCTGAACGATGTGTATTGGGAAGCCCACGATGGGCGAACAAGACTGCCCAGGCATGTGCAAGACCCAAGCCACCGTGATTCTTCGATTATCGGAAGACCTGGGCTTACAATGGGTAGACAGATTGGCGCTTACCCAATTCTAATCGGCGTGAACTATCAGATTCCACTTGAATCAATGAGCGACATTATCATCACAGGCCACGGAGCGCGAAGCATCACTGGTATCGAGACAAATCTCGACCCGAATCTAATGACTGAACGGCAATTTAGCTGCATCCCAGGCATCGGTGATCGTGGAGCATCACGAATAGTAGCAAACAGAGCGGAACGAAAGAGAAACTCACCAGAGGTGGCTCCATTCGATTCGCTGAATGATGTATTCGATAGCATCGATATGGAAGAACCAGAACTCGCAGCGAAAATCATGAAGGTGGACGTATGAGTGTTCAGCATGCCTTATTGGATGCAGCGAAACATCTGCGTGACCTCACAGAACAAATTACACCTAAACTGTTAGAGGATTGCGATAATATCGATTGGATCTACAATCCTCTGGTTTATGCATGGGCGCCACACAGTGAATACATCTGTCGCCATGGTACTCAAGGAGCACATACTATGCTCGTAGGAATGAATCCTGGGCACGGTATGGGCAACACGGGGGTCCCATTTGGATGTCCAAAAATGGTAAGGGAAGTCCTTGGGATCGTAGATCTTCCTGTCGAACAACCTCCACTAATCCATCCAAAGCGGCCAATATACGGGCTTGAACACCCCAAACCCGAGGTTTCAGGTACTCGCATCTGGAGCGCGCTCTCAGAGGTTTTTGGCACAGGGAATGCGCCTGGAAAGCATGTGTATATTGTGAATCACTGTCCACTCTGGATGTTTAATGAAAAGGGGACCAACATCACACCTGACAAACTACGAGGTCCGACTGCAGATACACTTCGTAGCGTCTGTGACGAACATCTCAGAGATGTTGCGGACATACTCGATTCCAAGGTCATCATAGGGGTAGGACGATATGCGCAGAGACGTGTTGAAGCCATCTTCCAAAGTTCTGAAATCGAGGTTAGAAATGTGCCACATCCTAGCCCTGCAAACCCATTTGCAAATCGAAATGGGGGGGCAGACTGGAGAGTTGCCTTCCGTACCGTGTTGGGAATCTAACGACGATAACGCCTGAATGCATTTATCCCCATCGTCAATAGAATGAGGCCAAGTAGAATTGAGCTCCAATCTAGCGTACTTGTAAGCATCATTGTCTCGGCTGACTGAGTGCCTTGGCCACCACCACCGCCACAACCTGCCGGAGGAGGGCCAATTCCTGGACCCCATGTCTCTCCATATCCTGCACACGGATCATCTCCACCTCCGCCACTACCTGCAGCACCCGGAACTTCGCCATGGTAACAAATCAGGAAATATGGGAACCCCATCTCCCCTATCCCATTCTCAATTGTTGAATGATAGTGGTAGATACCCTGAGGGAAATCTGGAGTCGGCCCGAAATGACCATTGCATACATCGAGATCACCCAATCCAGCAACGTACTCATAGTCATCAATTCCATTGTAACCTGTTTCTCCGGCCTTCAACTGGTATGAGGATTTCATCTCCGTTATCAGACCATTTCCATCATCGCCATAAATTCCGTAAATTGGATAGCCATCAAAAGCAACACCAATTACTGGAGATGCAACTTGAGAATCTAACGAAGATGGGAATGAATAATCCAACCATCCCTCATTAGCGGTCTCATCTGGATGCCAATGCATGAGATTTGCATCTGCATGGTAATGATAAGTACCTCCTGCAGAATGACCATACCCGATTCCTAACCAAATCTGCTGTCGATCTTCTTCGTACTCACCATGGTGGTATGCAACTGCATCTCCACCAGGGCCATCTTCTGGACCAAAGAAGGGCACTCCATTCATGCCATAAGCGATTGAACCTCGATCAGCTGCACATTGGTAGTTTCCACCTGCTGAAGGGCAATTAGTAGACGAATGGCCTCCAGTAGTATCGTTTACAGGCTCACGAGGAATCGTGAGCGTGTATGATTGCGCTGTTGCACAACAACCTGGTCCCGATTCAAGATCATGATTGGGGATTCCATTCATTGTGATTGTGACATTATTGTCATCGGTCGCGACAGTTACCTCACAGACATGATTGTCGTCACCGGTCGTGTTGTAATCGTCAATTCCAGTCCCAGTCCCATTCTGACATAGGAATTTGTCCATCCAAAATTGGGCGAGATCAGAAGCGTCATACCCGCTGTCGTCAGTTGAATCGCAACCATCGGGGATACCATCTGAATCTGAATCCATAGTGTCATCATAACCTGGACAAAGATCTGCGTCGTCACTCACTCCATCACCATCATCATCATCATCACAGCCGTCAGGTATTCCATCCTCATCGGCATCGATATGATCATCGTGACCGGGACAAATGTCTTGTTGATCGTTGACACCATCTCCGTCAGTATCAGGTATAGCATCGTCAAATTCGATGACAACTTGGTCTCCATCAAGCAATGCAATGAGGTGCCAATCCACGTTCTGGATTACTCCATTAATCGAGATTGAGACATTAGCCGGATCAATGAAAAGAGGATGCAACTCATGGTTCGTAACTTCTGAAATATTCCATACCTCAAAGAACAGAGTTAGGTTGACAGTCATCTCCTCATATGTTTCAATATGCAATTTCCCAGTTTGGTCATGAGTATGCAATAGATGCATCTTATTCGAACAGGCTGTAGTATCAATGCCCATATCAGCCGGAATTACAACCTGAATATCGCGAACAGTGATGTCTAGATAGGGATGGATGTGCATTGCAAGATTCTGGTGACTGTCGAGACATTGTTCTGCGAGAGGAAGAGGTGCGGTTTCCTGCTCTGTATCATTTGTTGAATCCTGCGTCTCATTGGCAGAGGTAGTCTCATTCCCCTCAGCCTCAGTTGTAGAATTACCACTGGAATCAACCGCATCATCGTCTGAATCAATGACAATTGGGGCAATTGGAATGCAATCCACATCAGAATTGGGTGCCAGTTCGGTTCCGTCCGGGCATTCGGTTACACTATTCTCCGAAATTATTTCCCCAGGAGTATCATTAGTAAAGATACAACCGGATAACGGCGCAGCAAATATGAGGGCAGAAAGCAGAATTGGGAGGAGTCTCGCCTTCATAGTGAAGACCTTTCTAAACGATATCATATCAATGAATTCCGGCAATGTTCCAAAATGAAGGTTACAATGTTCCGCCGGTGTGTATATGTGTCACACCCAACTTGGTGAGTTGAGGAACACCAATGTGGAACCCCCCTCCCGAAGCCCTGAAAGCACTACCTGAAGACCGTGATTGGAGCGGCCCATCCGACCAATATGGCGACCCTAAGACCCTCTATGAAATGGTACGAAAGTCCGTTGACATGTGGGGAGCAGATACCGTACAATGCACCTACATCCCTGGAGAAGGGCTTGAGCGGGTCCCAATTACTCGTGGCCAGTTTCACGATAATATCCAGGCTCTCGCAGCAGGCATGCGGGCGGCAGGTGTCAAGGAGGACGATCGTGTCCTACAGATTGTCGACACAAGTCCCCAGTTTGCCATGATTTTCTACGCTGCAAATATGCTAGGTGCTGCTGCATCTGCAGTTTACACGAATATGAAGATGAAGGAGACCATCCATTGCTACAACCTTGCAACACCTAGCATTCTCTTTGTTGCATCGGGGGATATTCTCGCTAACTTCAGTGCTGCAAAAGGTGACGCTGCGTGGCCAGCTGCTGGAGCAGTCCTACTAGACAACGAAATGCCTGATGAAATTCCAGAAGGACTCAAGGTCCAGACATGGATGGATTTCATTCAGTCCGGCCGAGCAGCGGAACCCGTTAACGACCCCTGTATGGACCCTCACAAGCTCGCAAGCCTGATTTTTACTTCAGGAACCAGTGGTTTTCCAAAGGCAGTAATGCTATCCAACTGGAACGTCCTGCATAACGTCCTAGCAATCCAAGGTCGAGCCCCTCTTTGGCCTGGCCGACGGACTGCATGCTTCCTACCGTTTGCTCACTCTCTCGCTCAAGCCGGTGATATGAGTGCAATGATTTACTTTGGCGTCGAGGTCCACTATGTATCCGATTTGCTAAACCTAGTGAACGAGGTTGGAGAGATTCGCCCACACATCATGCTCTGTGTACCCCGTGTCCTAAACCGATTCCATAGTCGAATTTTGGCAGGAATCGAAGAGGGCTCTGGAATCAAGAAGAAGCTCGCTAAGTCTGCTCTTGCTACCGCAAAGAAGCGTACCCTAGCCGCACCAACGGAAATGGTTGCAGTGCCTCCCAAGGGATTGAAAGACAAGATTCTGACCAAACTTGCGATTACCAAAATCCGTGAACGACTTGGTGGCGAACTAGATCTAATGATTAGTGGCGGAGCACCACTCGATCCCGAGATTGCTCTGTTCATCAATTGCCTTGGCATCACAGTACTCGAAGGCTACGGATTGTCGGAGACCGCTCCACTTGTGTCCTTGAATGGATGGCAAGACGACTATGCATCGATGTCCGGAACTGTTGGCCGAGTAATCCCTGGTGTTGAAGTCCTTATTGACCAGGATGCTTGGGACGATCCCGATTCTGAGGACGGGGAGATTCTCGTCCGCGGACCCAATGTTATGCTTGGTTACTGGAATAATACTGAGGAAACTAACGAGGTCATCATGGATGATGGACATCGAACCTTCCGAACTGGAGATCTTGGACGCCTTATCGATGGATTCGTCAAGATTACTGGCCGGGTAAAGGAGCAGTTCAAGCTTCAGAACGGTAAGTACGTCGCCCCGTCTCCACTAGAAGAGCAACTCAAACTATCCCCTCTCATCGAACAAGCCTCCGTCGACGGACGAGGAAAAGTCGGTACTTATGTCATTATCCAACCTAATGAAAATGCGATGATGGCCGCACTCGCATCAGAGGGAATGCAGACATCTGCCAACTTCGAAGACACCTGTGCTATGGAAAATGTCAACTCGTGGATGCTGCAAAAGCTCTCTGATGAGGTCATGACACCTCAAAACTGGAAAGGTTACGAGAAGCCACGGACGATTATTATCGATCATCGTGAATGGACGACTGAAGACGTCCTCACACCGAAGATGTCGGTCAAGCGTCGTGTTCTTGAAGAGCGCTTTGCGGACCGTATCGCACAAATCCCTTGATGGCGGCGCACCTTCATGACGCCTGAGCAGTGGCTCGGTCTGGCTACAGTCTGCACATTGGGAGCGATGTCGCCGGGACCTTCACTCGCTTTCGTGATGAGGAACACCATGGCCGGAGGGCGGCGTGTCGGCCTCATCACTGCCATTGGACATGGAATAGGAATTGGACTCTACGCATTCGCATTTGTAGCACTACTTTCAGGACTCCTTGCAGCCATGCCTTCTCTTGAGTCTGGACTACGATGGACTGGCATCGCTCTGCTAATTACCTTTGGCAGCCTTCTAATGCGATCATCTTTCAGTACCCAAACCGAGTCAGTTGTATCCGAACCTGATGTGATGGAACGAAATCCATTTGCTGCAGGATTTGCAATTGCTTTCTTCAATCCCAAAATCGCTGCATGGATGGTTGCAGTCTACAGTCAGTTCGTAGAAGTGGACTCGTCGCTTCTCACTATGGCAGGGATGGGTGGTCTTGCATTCGCAATCGATGCTACATGGTATGCTGTCGTCGCCGTTCTGCTCAGTGGTACATTAGCAACGTCGTTGCAGAATCATGCTCAAACGGTCGATCGGATTGTAGGAGTTCTGTTAATCCTAAGCGGCATACTTCTAATCATAATCTGAGAGTCAGATATCGTAAAGGAGATCCGACTTGGCATTCTCCCTCGTGGTCCAATAAATCTGGAAATAACAGCCTACTGCCATTACCGTGAAGAGGATGATACGGTTTGTTAAATCAACAAAATCCAGTGTAAGAGGAGTGCTCGCTCCGAATATAAGCACGCTGGAACCCATCACGATTGCGACGCCCCCGATTCCAGAGGATGCAAGGAAACCAATCGAACCAGACTGCTTCTTGAGCATAACCACACCTGCAAAGAAGCCAACATAGGAAATCGCTGTCTTCATCAAAAGTTCTGTAGGATAATATGGCTCAATCACGGTCATAACCATCATAGTAGCGAAAAATCCAATCCATCCGCTGACTAGGATATGGATACGTTTGACGAATCTGAATACTAATGCTCCAGCGATTAGGCCTACTACCCCGGCAAGGAGAAGCACCTCATCGCCAGCAACTGGGGCCGATTCCATTGCCCCTGCGGCCCCATAGACGGTAAGACTGACTGCTCCACCGATTCCCAGGCCGATTAGCCATGCAAGGATGCGGAAACCGAAGAATGTGCAAATTACCCCACCTACCAACAAGGCAAGAGCAACCTCCTGAGCGAAGGCCTCGACCATGTCGATAACGCCGCCCAAACCCAGCATGGACCCGACCATGCACTGAATTAGCACTAGAAAGGTCATAGCCGCTTCGGCGGATTTTCATCACTGCAAGGTATCTCTGAGATGATCCCATTCTGTGAGTATGAAAGTTGTAATGTAAGCGATGACCTCATTGCAGAGCGCATTATCGGAAAGAACATGGTCAGCACCGATGAGGGTGCCTCTGGCAAAGATGCCATTCGTGCATCAGATGGCAAGATGCCACTGCGCATAGTCACTGCTGCAGCAATATTTGACGGCCATGATGCCGCCATTGGGATCTTTCGTCGAATATTCCAATCGCGTGGATGCGAGGTCATCCATCTTGGACACGACAGAGGAGCGGATGAGGTCGCACGAGCGGCAATCCAAGAGGACGCCCACGCTGTCGCAATCACATCGTACCAAGGCGGCGCCGTAGAGATGTTCACCCATACGAAGCAAATCCTCGATGCTGCTGGATTCGAGCACGTGTTCCTCTGTGGCGGCGGTGGAGGCACCATCCTCCCACAAGAAATTCGCCACCTACGCGACGAAGGAATCGCTCGAATCTACTCACCTGACGACGGCCGAAGCATGGGCCTCACCGGGATGGTCGAAAACGCCATGCGAACTGCAGCAGAAATTGACCTCCTTGATGATTCACGTTATGCTGAACTGAGTGAACCCATAGACGCATCAGATCATGGCGCAGTTGCGAAACTACTGACCCTAGCTGAGAATGGAGAAAGTGAACTCTACGACTCTGTGCTAGAATCCGTGAGAAGTCGACCCAAGGGAGAGGAGTGTCCAGTCATTGGCCTAACTGGGACTGGAGGCGCGGGAAAATCCAGCCTAACTGACGAACTCATGCTCCGCATCCAGCGAGATAATCCTGGACTCCGCATCGCGCTGCTCGCTACCGATCCAACTCGGAAACGAACGGGGGGAGCCCTACTCGGTGATCGCATTCGCATGAATTCGCTCGCAAACAATCACCTATTCATGCGATCTTTTGCGAGTCGCGATAGTGGCCGTGAACTCGCGGATTGTATTGGTCGTGCGATCGAAACCTGTCAAGCAGTTGGATTCGACCTCATCGTTTGTGAGACGAGTGGAATAGGGCAAGGTGACGATGCAATTACTGAAGTCGCAGATGTTTCGATTTATGTCACTACACGTGAATATGGTGCGCCATCGCAGCTTGAGAAACTCGCTGCCTTGGACTTTGCCGATCTCGTCGTCCTAAACAAGTTCGACAGAGCCGGAGCTGAGGATGCATTTGCTGAAATCCGAAAGCAAGTGAAACGGAATCATGAGGTTTGGGATGCGACTGACGAAAGTCTGCCCGTAATCCCCACTATTGCATCCCAATTTGCTGATGCTGGAGTGGACCTCCTCTGGAAGAGACTCGCCACCTTACTCAATGACCGAATGGGAACTACGCTCACCGCAGCCGAGCCTCTTCTCAGCGAGGATGGCCTCCCCTCTCGAAACGCGCCAATACCTCCAGAGCGTCAAGGATACTTAGCTGAAGTTGCAGCTTCCATCCGCAACTACCACCAAGATGCAGAAAACATAGCAGACAATATCCGACTAGTACAACAGTTGGAAGCATCCGCGAAGAGGATGGAAGAGGGCGGGAAAAACACCGCATCGAACGACCTTAAGAATGAGGCAAACGACATCCGGAAGGAGGTCCCTGACGAGGCTTGGAACGCACTAGACGAGTTCGATTCCTATGCATCAGCATACCGCTCAGGGCAAGCATCCTACACAGTCAGAGGACGCGAGATTCCGGTGGAAACGACAACACGTACGCTTTCAGGACTTGATTTACCGAAAGTGGCTCTACCCGATACCAAAGATCGAGGAGACCTTTATCGATGGATTGCAAAGGAGAACCGCCCAGGAACATTTCCATTCACTGCCGGTGTCTTCCCATTCAAGCGACGTGACGAACTTCCTGTTCGAATGTTCGCAGGAGAAGGTAGCGCTGAAAGGACGAACAAGCGCTTCCATTTCCTCTGTACCGACCAGCCTTTCAATCGACTATCTACTGCCTTCGACTCTCCATCACTCTATGGACGCGACCCCGATGAACGACTGGATATTTTCGGCAAGGTCTGCGAATCAGGAGTAAGCATCAGCACAGTAGATGAAATGGATCGACTCTTCGAAGGATTCGATCTATGCGACCCAAACACTAGCGTCTCAATGACAATCAACGGCAACTATTGGTGGCACCTTGCCGCCTTCTTCACTGTCGCAATCCGTCAACAGATACGTGCATTCGCCTCGGAGAACAATCGAGAGCCGACAAAAGATGAAGCCAAAGAAATTCGTGCAAGAACACTCTCCACCGTCCGAGGTACAGTCCAAGCAGACCAACTCAAGGAGTCAATGGGGCAGAATACGCTTGTTCTGAATCTTGACACTGCGCTGAAGTTAATGGGGGACGTAGCCGAGTTCTACGTAGACAACGAGGTAAGGAATCACTACTTTGTGTCCATCTCAGGGTACCACATTGCTGAAGCTGGTGCTAATCCAATCACTCAAGCAGCCCTGACACTCTCGAATGGATTGACCTATGTCGAATTATTTCGCGCGCGGGGCCTTGATGCTAACAAGTTCCTACGTAACTTCTCTTGGTTCTTCTCCAACGGGATGGATCCAGAATACAGCGTCATCGGACGTGTTAGTCGCCGCATCTGGTCCATCGCGATGCGCGAAATGTATGAGGTAGGAGAACGGGGCCAGAAGCTGAAGTATCATATCCAATCATCTGGCCGCTCACTACACGCTCAAGAATACACATGGAACGATTACAGAACAACCATGCAAGCCTTGTACGCGCTCGCGGACAATGCCAACTCACTCCACACTAACAGTCGGGACGAAGCCTTCGGAACCCCCACAGAGGACACAGTGCGCGATGCCGTAGCAATACAACTGATCCTAAGTCGCGAATATGGTTGGTTGCAAAACGAGAACCCTCTCCAAGGATCCTTTGTCGCGGAATGGCTCACAGATCATGTAGAAGATCAGATCCTAGGAATCTTTGAGGAAATGCATCGTAGAGGCGGGGTCCTCGGTTCACTCGAGGTTAACTACCAACGAAATCGGATTCAGGATGAATCAATGCTCTACGAACACAAGAAGCATGACGGCACCTTGCCAATCATTGGTGTAAACACCTTCACGGACCCTGAAGCAGAGGCACTGAGTGCAGACAATGCCGACTCATTCGACATGGATGTGACCCGTTCAGACGAGAGTGAGAAGCGAATGGTCATCAAACGGAATCGCAAGTTCCAGCAAGAACACACGGAAGCATCCGAAGTGGGTATCGCTCGACTTAAGCAGGTAGCTAGAGAAGGCGGCAACCTCTTCGAAGCCATGATGGATATTGTCGAAGACTGCACTGTCGGCCAGGTGACTCAGGCCCTCTTTGAGACAGGTGGAAAATTCCGTCGTAACATGTGAGATGGTCAAGCCTCGGAAGTAGCCATCGTAGCACTGTGCGCATAGACTGCAGCCACAGCACCAACCACTTGTGGCAGTAAGTGCATCCAACAATCAGCAATTGCCATCTTGCCAGTAACCATCAGCATTCCAGTAACTGCAGGATTAAATGAACCGAGAGAAATTGCACCGACAGTGAATGCGCCAGCCATTACAGTGAAACCGATTGCAGCACCATAGAATGGATTCCCATCCTGTTCAGTTGCGACGTTTAGGATCACATACATCAAAGCGAATGTGAACAGGAGCTCGGCTGCCAAAACTGCGACTGTCGTATCTCCAAAATCCTGAGCAGTAATTTCAGGTGCACCAGTTAGAACATGGAGACCTAGAAGACCCCCTACAACACCTGCAACAACCTGTGCGCCAATGTAGACTGGGGCATCATCTTTGGAACAGTCCCCTTTGATGAAGAGGGCGATTGTCACGGCTGGATTGAAGTGAGCACCAGAGATATGTCCGACTGCATAGACCATTACCATCAGCATCATACCAATCGCAACAGGTGCGAAGGAGCCTGCACTTCCAGCGACTGCTGCAGTGAATATAGTCAGAGTCAGGAAAAGTGTACCAATGAACTCAGCAAGGCCTTTGGCAGTAGTAGTCGAAGTCATGATACAATCCTGTAACGACCCTAACTTAACCATGCATGGTCTAGAAATTGAAGAGATATTGATTCCTCACCTCTGACAAGAGGGACAGAAGAAGGTGGAACGGTTTGATTGGACGATTCGGCGTATCTTATCTGAGCAACCCACGCTTTTACAGAATTCTCCCTCTCGCCCGTACACTGTGAAATTGACTGGGAACCAACCCACCTCATCCTCGCCTGAAACTCCTCGGAAATCCTGCAATGTTGAACCTCCTGCCTCGATTGCCTGTTCAAGAACCACAATTGTCTCTGATACAATCCGCTCTAAGCGTGCAGTCGGAGAACCATCCTTGCGGACAAGTGTCATCGCAGTCCTTCGTGGAGAAACACCTGCCCTATGCAAGATTTCGCTAACGTAGATATTCCCAAGACCGGCAACGGTACTCTGGTCTAGTAGAGCAGCTTTCATGGGCGTCCGCCTCCCACGCAAACGATCTGCGAGAGTATTTGCATCGAACCTAGAGTCGAGTGGATCAGGGCCAAGGACACGTAGAAAAGGATCATCATCCATGCAACCGGGTTCAATCAAATGCACATATCCGAACCGCCGTGCATCTGTGTATGTTGCCTGGATTCCACCTTCAAACTCCATTACAAGGTGGTCGTGAGGACCATCTCCTGTACCAATCGATGCTCCATGAGCGAAGGTTCCAGGAGTGAACGCGATACCCGGGCCCGACAAAGTCCAACGCCCAGACATTCCAAGCGAATTGAGTAGTACACTGCCATCCTGAATCTGGAAAACAAGATACTTACCACGTCTTTCTATTCGTTGCACTTGCTTCCCTTCGATTCGGCCAGCAAGCCCATCAGGGAAAGGGAATCGTAAATCGGGCCGTCGTAAAACTACCCTTTTGATGGTGCGCTGTTCGAGATAGGGTGCAAGACCCCTGCGCACCGTCTCTACCTCTGGCAGTTCGGGCATGAACAGGGCAAACGTTACTCCTCCATGAGGATGTGGCTACAGCATTAGTCAGCACGGATTACAAACATGACGTGTTGATCCTCAAATCCACGGAGGTCAATTCGCTCATTGAGTTGTAAATTGGAGGATGTCAAACGCTCCTCTGCTTGCGTGAATTTGGCTTCATCGCCCCCATCAGACCAACGCTCAGAAGCAGCCTTCAGCGAGAGGAGAGCAACACCACTAGGAGCAAGGAAACGTTCACAGATACGAATCATGAGATCGACCTGCCCAGCTTGAGACACATCTTGGAGAATCCAAGGTACACGTTCAGGAACAAAAGGTGCAAATTGGTCAAGACGACGTGCATCTGCAAGGACAGGAGAAATACCCGAACGGGCCCCTGACAACCGGATTAGATCTCGAATACAGCGCGGCGAGAGGTCAACAGCGACGATACGGCCCCCGTGGTGATTATCTGACCCGCACAGATGATCGTGGAGATGAGAAATCGTTGTACCGTGGCCAGCACCAACGTAGAGGGCAGTTGAACCAGGCTCAGGAATCAAGAGAGTGGGGTCCCTCTTAGTTCGAATCAATGCCGCTGCGAGTTTGGAGGCCCGAGGATTCCACGATCTCCATTCAATCCGACCATCTCGCCGAAGATTCTCGTCGCGAAGACGGACACCTTTCACCGCATTCCTAGTCCAAAGACCGCGACCACGACGCTGAACGCCCCAACCAATCTTCCCAGAATCGTCCGCCAAAGCATCACCTCCGTCGCTTCGATGGCGGCTTAGGATGTCGGGAACGAACTGCTTGAACCGCTCGTTCAATTGCGGCAATCTCCTCATCACCCCATGCCTTGCCACCATGCTCATCGACACGTACTGCAATCGAAGCCTTTCCAGCTACGAGGCGAGATATCTTCCCCCGGACCCAACGAGGTGATCTCGAAATCCACGGGTGTTGAAAGATCATACCGTGCTTTGGAGGAGGAGAACCCGTACGAAGATGTGCGAAGAACGCCTTCTCCGCTCCAAGAACTTGGACTGTGCTACTCGGGAGCCGGGAGAGGCGGGCTCGCCCGTGTGCGGCCACCGTCATACGTGCAGCTAACAGAGGCCCGAGAAGAGCACTAAGAGAGGGGATATGGGATTCCGCATGGGTACGAATGGCTAACTCAGCGTCCTTAATTCGTCCCGACATCTCAACTGCTGAGGATGAGGCACCCTGGATGGCAACCCATTCTTCATTCGTAGGAGAGTGTTGAGGCGAATCAGTTTCAAGCCTCTGAAGAAGGTCCTCGAAGGAAGAGGAAGCAGCGGCTTCAGTGACAATATTACGACGTTGTTCATCGAGATCAATTCCAGTCAAGAATAACCCTACCCACTCCACAACACGGGACTCCATCGTAGTCCAACTGATACGCATCTCTTCCACGGCATGGACTAGGTGTTCCATTCTTCGATCAACATCACCCGCTGATTCCTCCAATCCGCGCCGTGCGAGAATGATGGAGGCTTGGTCAAGAAGTGACATCTCCTCGGAGGTAAACGGAGGCCAGATCTCCGGATTGATGGAAGAAAAATCGACTTCAGGAAATCTCTCAAAGAGATCCCGCGCCTCTGGAGTCATACGTTTTCTTCGAACCATTTCGATACGATCGGCTACTAATCCAGAGGAACGGACACCATCCCAAACTGATTCGTCGATGATGATACCTTCAGCATCAACGACGCGCGCTAGGCGCCAGTCCCAGTGTAGATGCATGCCCCTTGGGGGGGGCTCAGATGCATGAAGGGAACGGAACCAAAATCTCTCACGAAGGGCTTTGGACCCAGTCGGAAAATTACGGCCATGGATATACGCCCCCTACTCCTTGTCGCCGCAGGCGGTGCTATCGGAGCCATTCTGAGATACCAGATTACACTCACTCTACCAATGGAAAGTCATTGGGCCACAATGGGGATCAATCTACTTGGCGCACTCCTCTTAGGTATCCTTGCTGGAGGCCTCCACGGTGGAGGTGTCATCTCAGATGATTTGCTCCTATTCTTTGGGACTGGACTCCTTGGTGCCTTCACTACGATGAGTACATTCAGTCTAGATCTTGCTACCCTGTTCGATGCTGACCGCTTCGGTACAATAGGCATACATCTCGTTGCAACAGGCGTTCTTGGCCCAGCCCTGGCACTGGCGGGATGGAAATTGACTGCAATAGTGCTTTAGATTCGGTCACGAACAAAGCGAGAATTGAAAACAGGATACTTATCCCTGAACCTATTGCGTAGTAAACGCACAACGAAGGTGAGCAAGCATGTTCTGTCCGAAATGTGGTGAATTATCCTTCCCTGATCCATCAGGGATTATCAAATGTCCAAATCACGCCTGCGGTTACAATGGGCCGATTAATCAGAATCTGGAGATTGACGGGAAAGAGATCGACCTTGTCAACGCCAGTTCCACCTCCAAGGCATCCGATCTCAAACACCTCAAGGAAGTCATTGCTGAGTCGGAGGGGCAAGGTGTATTGCAGGAAGGGTCCCTCATGTGCCCGAAATGTGACTGCCAGAGAATCTACGTCGAACTCCGACAAACACGAAGTTCGGATGAGCCGGAAACAAAGATTGGCACTTGTGCGGATTGCGGTCACAAGTTCCGTGAATATGCATGAAGTCACTCCAACAAGTAGTGTTGATTCCCACGAACCCTTTTGGACCTCGTTTAAGCACCCTCGATACCGACCAATAGGTGATTAAGATGCTACAGTTCACTTCACGCCCTGAGACCATGCGCACTATTGTCGACGTCCTGAGCGTCATTGTTGAGGAAGCGAGGATGAAGTTCTCTGCCGATGGACTTGACATTAGTGTGGTAGACGCAAGCCATGTTGCCCTGATTAAAATGCATGTTGATGCAGCAGCATTTGAGACATGGGAAGCTAGCGACACAGTACTTGCTATCGAACTTACAAAGTTACGTGACCTGCTCAAGCTCGCGGGTCCCGACGACCTCGTCGATGTCAGTTACGACCCGAATGTTGGACAGGTGGACATCAAAGTAGGTGAGGTTGATCGCTCAATTCGCCCTATCGATCATACCCTCATGAACGAGCCAAAAGTACCTGAACTTGACTTGAAGAGCAAGGTCAAGATTAGTGCAACAAAACTGAACAAGGCACTCCAAGCTGCTCGTTTAGTTGGTGAACTCGTAACCCTATCCCTAGACCCGAAACAATTCAATCTCCATGTGCAAGGCGATCAGGATTCGGTGTCTGTAACTCATGAAGCAGGACAGCTCGAAGACCTCGTCGCTGAGGCACCAGTAAAATCAACCTACAGCACAACCTACCTACAACCCATTGTCAAAGCAATAGATGGATCTGTCCAGTCGGTAGAGGTCTGCTTTGATGATAAATATCCTCTGAACCTCAATTTTGAAATTGCGGATGGAGCAGGGAGTGTCACATATTTCCTTGCTCCACGTATCGAAGATACGGTCTAATTCTCCCCCTACGACCCGTGAGGGTCTTGAACAAGGTCGGAGTCCGAGGAGCATGGAGATGGGCAGCGTATGTGTCCTGATTCCGAGCGTCGGTAATGCAAACGAGTTGAAGGTCGTCCTTGAAGGCCTGAAACAACAGGATCACGATGGCCCAATTGAGGTAGTCGTAGTCGGGCCTGGAAATGATCCTGGGCGTGAAGTTGCTGAGCAAAATGGTGCGCGTTTCATCGATGATGGAGGAGTCCGTACAAGGGCCGATGCTTGCAACGTCGGCATAAAGAATACAGAATCTGAATTTGTATTCTTCACTGACGACGACGTCATTGTCCCATCTAATTGGATATCATCGCTCATCCGCTGGTTCGATCGAACGCAAGTCGCGGGCGTAGGTGGGCCAAACTTCGCTCCTCCACAGGAATCCACATTCTGGCAGCGAGTCATCGATGTGACATTCTGCAGCCGTTGGGTTACGGCAGGAACCAACTACGGAAATCGAGCGAAAGGTGATCTCGAAGAGGTGGAACAACTCCCTGGAGTCAATGCAGCCTATCGCCGAACCGTTCTCGAAGAAGTAGGAGGATTTGATCAAGGTGCAATCGGTTGTGAGGACGCGATGCTCGATCACCGTATCCGTGCTGCAGGTCATAGGTTATGGCAGGACGGATCTGCAATTATGTGGCACCGACGTCGAGGACCTGGACGAGTGCGTAAACAGATTGGGAACTACGGCCTAGTTAGAATCCTCGCCAGTCATCGACATCCAGAAATGCGATCTTGGTCCCATATACTCGTTGGCCTATTCCCTATCCTCGCAGCCTTAGGTATTCTCGCATTTTTTTACGGTGCAGCCATGGGAGGGGGCGCCTGGGATCTCTGGTTCAGTATTGAGGGACCTTGGTCGATTGAACGCCTCTCCTTCCACGGGTCTCTCGGCCTAATGGGCCTCTATGTCGCGATATGCTGGGTGGGGGCACTCCTAGGTACTTCACCTTCTCGTGGACCACTGACTATCTTCGCAGCCCCATTGATGACTTTCCTAATGCACTGGTCGTATGGACGTGGTGTCCTCGAAGGGTGGAAACGAATTCGCTCAGGACGATTAGGATTCCAGATTGATGACCGAACCCGATCGTAATCATCGGAGTCCATGATTTCCTACGAGTAATGGAAGGGCAAATACGGCCCCACAGAAACCCCCTTGACACACGGCTCCACCTACTGTGCTCAACTTCCCAATCATGATGATTGTCTCGTTAGACATACCAAATTCACTGAGATCTTGCCCACCCGTAAAGATCTCTTCGGGCATGAGAAAGGCCATCGATACCTGTAATATGGTTACAACAACAAGCGTCCCTAGAGTTATCCATTGCCCAATCATTTCGAACTTCTGCATTCGATAACCCCCATAGAGGAATCCGATCCCTCCGAGAATCCCGATTACACCGGATACCGAGTAAAACCATGTAGGGACGAGTGCAACATCCATCCTACTTAGATCATTAGAGAAGAAACTCATTACTTGGCCAGTACCGATATTCATAAGGCCACCAACAATTGAAAGTGCACCCATCACCATGGCAATGATTCCAATGATTCTGGCAATCTGAGTAGGTGGCTCCTCGAAGGGTACGAAGTATGTCGTTTCAGATGTTGGAGACACCTCACCAGACAACAATGGCTGCGTAGAGTCCTCGTTTCCACTTTGCATGTGTATTGCTCCTCTCCAAATGTGGATTAGTGTATCGTTGGAATCAATGAATCATTCAGGTTCTGAATCAAGTTTGAATAAATGGAAACGTGGACGCCAGAGAATTCCAGTCAATAGGCTAAGCATCAAGCCACCGAGAATCAATCCAGGCCAACCTTCTGCAATATATCCGGGGCGAGCATTGACTGCAGCCCACGCAAAGGAAGGGATGATACCAACGACGATTGCGATAATTGATTCCTCAGAGAACCGTCGTGTAGGATCAGGGCCCCGAGGTAAGGGATTACCATCACCCTCCCAACCCTGAGGTGGACGAACAGGACGAACAAATCGGACGAAGCCCTCGGGAATTTCGGATGGAGCGAGATGAGCAATATAATCGCCAGAGTTACTCCTTCTACGAATGAGGCGTTGACCATTAGGCCCCTTCGGACGGCCATCCGTGGGCTGGCCCCAATATCCTCGAGGCTCAATCCGATCTATCAGAAGTTCATCTCCTGCTACTGGTTCCAAAGCATCTGAATCATGGGCACAAATCCACTCGCCTTCAGTTGGTGGACGGATTCCTGCAGCAGTCATCGCCACCTCCCATCCTCCTTTTGCACCGAAGCGTTCCTCGACTTCGCTAATGGTGTAGCCTCTACGACTAATCTCAAACGCTTGAACTCGGGACTGATGAGGAGGGCCGATATCACCAAACAAAATCCCGCGTCTTGAACCTCCGAGAACCACGACCCCTCCGTCGAATGAAACCCATTCAATATCCTCGCCACTGGACGAGGTCATATCTCATTCCTCCAAGAGGTCCCCGGTTTGGATACTCCATTGTGAAGCATAGACGCCGTTTGAAGAGAGGAGATCTCCATGAGGTCCACGTTCTACAATGACTCCATCAACCATACAGATAATTTCCCCCGCGTTCCGGATTGTCGCGAGACGATGAGCCACTGCTATAGTCAATCGATGACCACCTTCGCTGCCGAATAAGGACTGCTGAATCTTCTTCTCTGTCTCGGCATCGAGCGCTGCTGAGGCTTCGTCTAGGATGAGAACATCTGGGTTTGTGAGAAGAGCACGTGCGAGGCTGACTCTCGCTCGTTGACCACCAGAAAGTCGGACACCTCGGTCACCGACCATTGTGTGCATACCGTCTTCGAAATCCTTGACGAATTCCCAAGCACCTGCTGTTCTAAGCGCCTCTTCGACCTCTGCATCCGTGGATTCACGGGCATAAGCAACATTGTCTCGTAATGAACCAAAGAATAGGAAGGGCTCCTGTGAGACAAAACCAATTCTTGAACGGACCGATTCCAGAGTGTATTCATTGATATCCGCGCCATTGATGAGAACCTGTCCAATCTGTGGCTCATAGAATCGTTCAATGAGCTTCAGTATGGTACTCTTACCTGCACCAGTATGACCCATAATCCCAGTGAAACCTCCATTGTCAACACTGAATGACACATCGTTCAGAACACGAGCATCAGTCCCAGGGTACGCGAAGGTGACACCCGAGAATTCAATGCTTTCAATCCGTTCATCAAGGGGTATTGCATCCTCATTATCACTGATTGAAGGAGTTAATTCAACTAGAGCGAAGACACGACGTGCAGCAGCCTCGCCACGCTGAAGCTGATTGAGCAGTAACCCCATTATGAACAGCGGCATAGTCATCCTCGTGGAGATGAGGAGGAAGGTCACAAACTGACCCACAGTGATTTCATCTCCAGCCATCAGGAAGCCCCCCACGGTGACAAGGAGACCGAAGGCCACACCGGCTACCACATAGAGCCCAGGAACAAACCGGTTGCGAATCGCAGAAGCACCAATCGCTTGATCACGATATTCTGCACTCTCTCCATGGACACGCTCCCGCTCGTGATCAGTTGCATTGTATGCCTGAACCACTGTGATACCTGCAAGGACATTCTCAAGGATTGCAACGATGCCACCCGTACTCTCCCGTTGGCGCCGATAACGACGCTGGACACGGGTCGAGAACCAGTATACCATAGGAGCGATTAGAAGGAGTGGAAGGAACAAAGTCAATGCTAGTTTGTATGACATCCAGATGAGAATAAGGAAAGCAGTACTGAACGTTACGATTAGACGGATTATGCTAGTACTAGAATCAGAGACGATATCTTCCAACTGTGCAACGTCTGCGGATAGAACTGACATCAGGTTACCCGATTGTCGAACCTCAAAATAAGACGCTTCCATCGCCATCAGGCTAGCAGTGGCATCCATGCGGATATCATGTTGAACCTTGTATGCTGTCGACTGCCAAAGATAATCACTGAGCCCTTGGGCTACTGCAAGACCGGTGAACCCGGCGAAGATCAACAAACCAAAACGGACCTCTGGAGATGGAGATACAATCGACTCAATCAAGTCAGATGTGTATACGCCAGAACTGTAGTAATCAGCAGCCATACCGATGGCAACAAAAGGTATGAGGTCGAAGGCGCGAGCGACTGCATTACTGATGATTCCCCCCAGAGCTCGCCTCCAGTATACGAGGATGTAGGGGACGACCATCCAAATCCGACGGCCAACGATTTGTTGCTGATCCTCGAGATCCGAGGAATCTTGCGCAACACCGGGAACTGCCATAGATAACAGCCTCACGGGGTGAAAGCCGCTTTTCAACCCGTGTGACTATTCGTGATATCTACGATGATACTGAAGGATACCAACCGAATCGAATAAGGCAGAGTGATGATTCGGAGGGGTGACGCGCTTGTAGTGAAGGGGTTATCACCAGAGGTTTCCAACCTCTTGTCCCGGGTTCAAATCCCGGCGGGCGCACTTTTCAAATCGTGACACTGTAAACCGAAAACGGGTGAGTAAAAATCACTAATAGTGGCCCAAGAGTAGGTTAAATTCACTGATTTATCCACTGGAGTAACTCCGTATTCCAATACTGGACTCTACCATCGGGAAGACGTCTCCAACCTACTCCGTTCTCAAACCAAGTGTTTTCACTACCACCTGAGGGGGTGGTATCGGTAGGTGGAGAATTCGAATGAGTCGGTTGTTGAGAAACAGATGTTTGTTCATAGGATACTGCCGGAGGACCTGATGGAATTACAGGAGGTGGAATGGGATTCACCGATGGCAATGGAGCCGGACTCTCATTCCAAGGATCAACGTGACTAATAGATTGGTGATTCAATGGAATCGATTGGTTCTTGCTACCCGAACTTCGTAGAATGAATGATATCGCAACGAAGGATAGTAATGCAATTGGTAATAGTGACAGAACAGCAATCGAACCAACATCTCCGCTTGCAGCTTTATCCATTACCGTGTTTATACGGCCATTTTCGTCACTGTAACCGTCTGAATTTGAATCTGGACATCCGAATTGATCAATCCTAGAATATCCCGAAATTTCAGAACATGAATCTGCTTCAAATCCTGAGGAGTTATCACCGAAACCATCGCCGTCTTTGTCTTGCCATTGAGTAATCTCATTGGGAAAAGCGTCATTCAAATCACTCCAACCATCTCCATCAGAATCAACACAACCATAACGATCGAAGTATGATGCCCCCGATTCATTAGGGCACATATCATATCGCATTGAACTTTGTTGGGCATCAACAACGATTAACAGACCTAAGTCCGAACTGTTACGGAATGAAGTTGAAAGTCTCCAGTTAAGCGGGTGAGATTTCATCAATAATTGTTCATCTTTTCCATTGCTACAATTTTCATATCCGTCGAATCGCGCATCCCAATCCACCATGTCACCATTGCCGCATTCAAAGGTATCATCAAAATCATCTCCAACAATTGAGGTGATAATCTCATCTTGTTTCCCTGTAGAGAAGTAACAAAACGATTCAATAAGAGACCATCTCGACGTATCCGATGAATCTACAGCAATCGGAAGCACATCCCCCCATACATATTCACTCCATTCTTGGTGAACACTCGTTCTGCAATCTGAGAATGATTGGCTAAAGAGAGATGTTTCATTCGCCCTAATTATCAGATTATCTCCATAACCGTCGCCATCTGTATCATACCATTGATTTGGATCATCTGGAAAACGGTCTGTGATGTCCTCCACACCGTCACCATCGCGATCTGGACACCCCATATGACTCGTCATTGAGTGAGAGGTTTCGTCAGATAAGGGAATTGATACCATAACTATCTCATCAGTTTCAATAATTATGTAATCGACCATATCTGAAATATCCAAATTCCCATATTTGTCAATCAACTCACCACTAGTTATGCCGAACATAAATAATTCAGCTAATCCAGGGCCAATTTCAGCACTATTACCATCCAATGTAATCGCTACAATGCTCGAACCCGATACATTGGGACAAGAATCAGAATTATCACCAAAGCCATCACTGTCGCTATCTTGATTCTCAAGAAAATCGAGTTTGAATGCATCTGCACTTCCTATCGGATGAGCTAACCATTCGCTATCTGGGTCACTGACTCCATCATTGTCACTATCTGGGCAACCGAATCGATCGACTGTACTGTATCCAAGCGTGAAACGACAGGCATCTGGCTGATTTCCATCCTCATTATCTCCATAACCATCTCCATCATTATCGAACCATTGTGTTCGATCAAGGGGGAAATGGTCGCCCTGGTTTCCATTTGGATTATCTCCATAACCATCT
>DAYJ01000044.1 GCA_002506875.1 Euryarchaeota archaeon UBA40
TACTCGCAGGAAAGAGAAGGTTCCTTTCCATCCTGCCGTTCCGGGTAAGGTTCAGATGTATGTTTGCGGAATAACACCCTATTCACCCTCACACCTTGGGCATGCTCGATGCTACATCGCGTTCGATCTTCTTCACCGATGGTTGGAGGCATCCGGATACGATGTCGAATACGTGCAAAACTTCACTGATATCGATGACAAAATAATCAGGACTGCCAATGAGGAGGGAATCGATTTCCTTGAAGTTGCAAACCGAAACATTGCAGATTACTATGAGGTGATGGATGCACTTGGTGTTCTTCGAGCAGACTATTACCCTCGCGTCACAGAACATCTCGAAGGCATCATCTCTATAATCGAGACGCTAATCGAAAAAGAGCATGCTTACACCGCCTCGGATGGGGTATGGTTCTCCGTCGCTTCCGCGCCTGAAAAATTCGGTACATTGACTGGAAATACACTGGATGCTGTCCAAGCAGGAGGATCGGGGAGACTCGTGGAGTCCGGGAAAAAAGACCACCATGACTTCGCCCTCTGGAAGGCTGCAAAACCAGATGAGCCGGCATGGGATTCCCCCTGGGGCCCGGGGCGTCCCGGTTGGCACATCGAATGCAGTGCAATGAGTATGCATCATTTCGGAGAATCCTTCGACATACATGGGGGGGGATTTGATCTCCGATTCCCTCATCATGAGGCCGAGATTTTCCAATCCGAGTGCTGCACTGGAAAGGAGCCTTTCGTCGGTGTATGGATGCACAATGGATTCGTAAGGGTAGATGGGGAGAAGATGAGCAAGAGTCTCGGCAACTTCTGGACGATGAAAGATACGTTCGACAACTACGACCCCCTCGCCCTCCGATATGCCCTTCTAAATGCCCATTATAGAAATCCAATCGATGTAAGCGAACAATTGCTAGAAGATGCAAAGACGAAACAGCGACGTCTATCCGAAGGATACGGACAAGCTCTCATCGCGAAAGAGGGCGGGGAAGCTCTCGAGCCCCTTCCTCCACTTCCGACCCCGGATGCATCCTCAGATGCCTACCTCCCAAAGATACTGGGAATAATCGAATCGCTTGCAGAGGAGGCGGCCCGAGCACTCGATGACGACCTCAACAGTCGAATCGCTCTTGCTAAGGTCCAAGCAGGAATTAGTGCGATTGATGACACACTGGAATCAGATCAAATTGACGAGCATGATACTGCCTCCTTCGCCAAGTTCGCTGTCGATTGGATTGAAGAGATTGCAGGTGACATCCTAGGAGTTCTTCCTGAACCTGCAATTGCGAAGGCTATACGTGACCCTAGACTTGATCCCAAGAGGATTGCTGTTAGAGAAGAGGTAGAAGCTCTTCTGGCTCGACGTGGTATCGCCCGTCATGCCAAAGATTGGGCGGCTGCAGATGAAATTCGCGAACGCCTTAACGAAATGGGGATTACAGTTACGGATACTCCTGAAGGGGCCATCTGGTCCCTCGAATAATGACTATTCTCGCAAAAGCCGAGTAATCGTCACGACAGAGAAGGTTAGAACCAACAGAGCTAGGATAAGAACTGCCCAGAACCAAGCCTTTTCAGTCACAGATGAGACACTTTCCTCTATCAGTACGTCTGGATTATTATCATCCAAGAGGGGTACAATCCAATTGGAAGCATCCCTGCAAGACCATTCGCTAATCCGTGAATCATCCCCTCGCTCTGGTGGTGTTTCGCCAAGGACAAGTGCTTGAGCGACAACTGAATCATCACACGTGCGGCCAGGGAACGTAATCGCACTCCCCAGATCGTAACTTGGATCTAATCGACTTACAGGCCAATCGCCCTCTGAGGCTGACTCGCTAAGACCTCCATGAGGCTGCGTCCAAATGGAATCCTCGGGACAATCACTACTGTACACAATATTGGCATCCGTTGCACCCTGGTCTGGCCAATTTTCAACGAAGCAACCCTGTGATCTGGACATCAAAATCACGATTGCGCCACAGCCACGGACTCGGCCATCATCAGATGATGCCGGATCAGTCACGCACTCTTCGATATGGATCCCTTTGCCCCACGTAGTATTGGAAGGATACTGTTCACCACCATATGGGCCGAAAGTCGGCAGGATTAGTGGAAGATCATTCTCACTTAAGCTAGGCCCATTTGAATTGCTATTATTGTCATTATCTGTATCATCCTGTCCGTCGTCAACAGGAGGTGTGACATCTGTGTCGCCCTGTCCATTGTCAATAGGAGCTACAATAGTGTCAACATTGGAACGATTCCCATTCGAATCCAATGTAATATCGTAGTATGCAGACCACAAGTCAGCATTACGGCCATGTTGGAATGTACCGGATCTATTCAGGACATCGAAGTAACGATCGTCGCCATAGGTATACCACGGATCGAATGGTCGAGGCCCAATAGAGAGGTTCTCAAGACAACTCTTCAGACGCCCAGAAATATCGGCATATGACGAAGTTCCCCCTGGAACTCCTTCGAATCTAACATCAATCGTCTTCTGGAAACCAGGAGCGGACAACACCTCGGGGTCGTCTGACATTTGGTCCATCAAATCTGCATCACCAAATACAGCAATTCCTCCGACTGTGACCAGACGCACATCGGGGTCAACGGCCTCAATGAGATTTCGGTATGGATCAGAATGGAAGGAATCCACTACTAGTAAATCGGCTGCGAGTCCTGCCTTAATCCGGCCGACATAATCAGTCCAACCCACCTGATCAATTGCGTTCGTAGTAATCATCTGCGCCATTTCGAAATCAGTAAATCGATTGCCGAGGACGTTGGAGTCCCACCAATCTGCAATCTTAACCTCATGGAGGACACTCTTGGCTCCTGATGGATTCCAATCTGGAGATATATGGATTGAGACGCCTGCGTCGTCTGCCGCAGCAATATCCGCTGTATCACCATAGAGAAGGAGGTTCGACATTGGCGACCAAACTAAGCTGGCATCTACGGCAGCCATTCGTGAAAACTCGTTTGATGTAAGCGCAGTACCATGGATGATGATTAACTCATCAATCACAAGATCGTTGTTTACAAGTGCATCAAATTCTGCACGTGATGGCTCATCAATTCCCTCTGCAAGATGAATCATCCACGCATCGAGATTTCCACTAGCCTTTGAATTCTTGATGTGAGAGCCAGTGTAGTCATCAGGGAACCAGGATCCACCTACACGGGTCTCGATGTTATCTTGTCCAAAGTTCGATTTCTCAAGATTTCTTGCAAGGATAGATGTGAATGTCTCCTCACTCTCCGATGTAGAACCCTGAATCGCTGTTGTGCCACCAACTATGGATTTGACTTCAGCGTGCTTCATGGAATCTACCATGAGACCGCAGCCATCGGAACCACCATCATTCAAACCGTTCTCGACCTTCGTGATTGCATTCTTGTAATCATTCACAGTCCGCCATTCGTATCGATTGTTCCAACCGTTTGGATCAACCTCTCGTGCGCCTCGGCCATGGTCCCATATCGGAATGGCATTGTAATGAGGATGGTTGTGAGCATCAATCAGTCCAGGATAGATGACGCCACCAGTATGTATGCGCTCAACACCTGATGCCACACCGGGTTCAGGCTCACCATCCCCCCATACGGCCTCAATAAGCCCGTTGACTACGAGGACATTCCCCGAAATGAGGACGCTAGATTGGGATTCCATGGTAACAACCGAACCCGTCAGTACGTACGAACCGTTGTGATCTACGCCCTCCAGAGGCTCACACTCAGCGCCTACACCTGATGAAGGCCGGGATTCACTCGGACCCCATCCCGGTGTAGGTGAGTTGACCTTCTGCAAGGGTTCACCCTTGACATCTCGAGTGTAGGATATGTCCCAACCATACTCCTCTGCTGGCCAAGTTGCAGAAGATATCTCGTTGCTAGATGAATCCATGATTCTGATTGTGCCGCCTTCAAAGTAAGAAAGTTCGAGCATAGTGGTCGCACGGAAAAACACGAGTCTCGACTGAGCGTCTATCGTAGAGGCGGTGAAAGTGTAAGATTCAGTGATACCAGCGGTCTCAACCTCAAGGACCCAGCCTTGAACATCAATTGCAGATGATTCGGGATTATGAATTTCCACGAACTGATCACTGGTGGAACCCGTCGAACCATCACAATTCCAGTCAACGCCATCATAACTAGCAGTGCTCGCCGAAACAAGGAACTCCGAAATGTACGCACCCTGAGAACCATTCGCACTTGTCACACCAGTCATTGGAAGGAGGAGTAAGAGGGAAATGGCGAATCCAGCACGAAGGAAACTACGGCTCGTCACATTGCGAGGTTCAGGCGCGAAGAACTTGAACCCTGTCCTTTGACACTCATGATGACAATAGTGCTCCGACAGGGACAAAAGCACTCACCTCACCCACAATAGTATGAGGGATGGTTCAACAACCAAGATTGTTGCATCAGTTGCAACTGTCCTGATTCTTCTGCTTCCCGGTTGCTTCGGCGAAAATGAAGAAATCTACGAGGGGAATGATTGGGCGAAAGGCTTCGCTTACATCGATGACCCGGCAGGATTCACTGGTGAAGATCGTATACGCCCGTTCAACGTAAGTCACCCTGATCCATCCTTGAACGATACATGGGGCAATTCATCTTGGGCAGTATTCGGGAATCCAGAAGGAGGAAACTGCTGTGAACACTATCTCGCAGCGACTGAATGGGGTTGGATTCTGAACTTTGGTGGAGAATATCCCACATGGTCCGAGGATCGAGGACATACTTGGCAAGAATGGCAGCCCCCCGTTGTCCAGAATCTGAACTGCCGAACACCAAAACTGACGCTACCGGGGCAGGAAGGCCTCGGCGAAGGAAGTATCGTGCAGACAACAACTGGAGACATCATTGCGATGGGGTGGTTCCCTTACCCCTCTGCCTCGGGTGGAGACCAATTCTATGCCTTCTTCTGGGATGCAGATGAGGAGGACTGGACATGGTGCTTCAACCGATTCACTGAACCCTTCTATGATCGATCGTGGCAGATGGAAATCGTTGGTCCGATTGACGCAAATGCACCATGGGGTTCGGGAGAATGGGCTAGTCTCGTCATCTCGAACTTCTGGCATCAATCTTCCAATCGAGGAGGGCAAATGTCAACTGACGGTCTGAACTACTACTACTTCGAATTCCCTGACCGCGATGAGCAACTCGACACCTACGAAGTTGATCTGACCTCTGTGGACCTCCCCGCTTCATGGGATTACACCAAGCCACACAAGGAAATGCGAGGGTTTCCCGTTCCTTCGGGAGGAGCGTACTTCCCGAGTTTCTTCTCTGATGGAGGGGATGCTTTTCTCGATACAAGCCTAAACTGGTGGAGGGCCACCACTCTAGGTGGGGAAAGCCTACCAAGTGAATACTGCGCATTCGATTCGAGTTCGTACCTGCACTGCGTCCTACAGACAGGTACGACTTTTCTGCATACCGTATCTGATGATGGAGGGGAAACCTGGACAAATCAGACATACAACCTCAGCAGCGTGGCTGAAGAAATAGAGGAGTGGGAGTTCCATGCTAATGGAGTCCACGACCTCTTCGTACTCAATGTTCGATACCAGAGTTCTGCAGGCCCTGATGTAGATGTCGCGTGGCATGTACGTGATTACTCTGAGGACCTCGCTCCAGATTCTATGACATTCATTGGATTAGGTGACCTCGATGCAACATCTGGTGCCGGGCAAGACATTCGATTCGATTTTGCAAGCATGACAATTCTCCCCGATGGCGGTTCAGTTATTGCCTATCACGACTCTTCTGATCCTGATCCGTTATTCGGACTTGAGTTATTCCTTCCGCAAGAATACTCAGTCAATCAGTGAATCGTTCAGCTAGTCGGTTAAACAAATCCGAGGCTGGACCTTCCGACCGCGCTGCCAATCTCCTAACAATCAGTTCAGGAGTTGAGCGCGCTAGTAAGCCGCGCTTTGGAGTACGATCAACAATCAATTCTAGATTCTCATCTAATCCTCTAGCCTCAATGCCATCAATCCTCAAATCATCACCTGAACGCGATTGGATTTGATCCCCAATGTGGGTGACGAGTACGACGGAACTAGAGGGATTGGACATTGCAGCATCCAATAGACCAGATAGTATTCGTGCAGCAGCACCAGGTTCGGTAATTGCTTCTAACTCATCAGCGAGAACCAACTTGACTGATGGCGATGTGAAAACGTCTGCAAGACGAATCAAAGTCCTCTCAAGTGCACCTGCCGACTGGGTACCACTGACCTTGGCAAGCATGTGAAGTTCGTCCACGAGTGATACGCGGCCGTGAGTTGCTGGAATTGGCAAACCTGCATGAGTGAGAAGAACACACATCGCTATTGTCTCCAGCAAAGTTGTCTTACCACCCGAGTTCGCTCCAGTCAATAATGCAAGACGGTCTAGATCTTCATCAGCTGCAACCGAACCCAAACCATAGGTGATAGGAGTAGGTTCGACATCGAGAAGAAGATGCCTTGCTTCGTCGAGCCGGAAACCAGAACCGTCTGATACAATCTCAGGCATAACACATCGATGAGATATCGCCCAACGAGCAACAGCCATCCACATCTCCATCTCAGTCAAACCGAGAATCGCTAGGCGACACCCTTCGAAGAGGCGGGATGCTTCGCGTGAATTTCGAACTAGGTCATCTCCTTTCGCAGTAATGATTGCTGTATCTAATGCAGATTCGATATCTTCTATAGCTCGGCGGTGGACAATGAAGGGGTAATCTGAATCAACCCAATCATGAGGGATTCTAATCGAGGTGCCATCGAGATAAGCATCTAATCTATTTCGGCCATCTTGTACAGCCTGCTCGATTCCTGTAGCGACCGCTGCTTGTATACGTCGATTTAATCCGTCTGTATCGGCATAAAAACTCAACACTTCCTCACCATCGAGGGAAAGATGAGCATCGGAGGTTGAAGCGATAATCGCATCATTGACTGCTCCTTCGATTGTCTTGATTTCAGTCCACAGGCTATCCTTGACTGATTCAAGAGAGGTTAGATCTCCACCTTCCGAGCCAAGAGCATCAATGAGTTCATTCAGCCCATTCAGAGGTTCAACTAATGTAAGGATGGAATCGGAAAGAGGATGTGCCCCCCAATCTAACGAAGATATCGAAACAATAGATTCGATTGAAGAACGATTCTCATGAAACCATTCGATGCTAATCTCTGGAACGGCTTGATCGAGTTTGATAATCGACGGCAGAACGATCCAACCTGATGGTGGGTCGCGTGGCCCACCATCTCCAATCCAAGTCACAGTATTGAACACAACATAGTCCTTCCAAGTCTCCTTGGCATCCCTAACGATAACACGGCATCTGGATTCCAAACCTTCGACGCTATTCGCTACCTCTTGGCTTGGAACTACGACTACTCGGTCCAAGCGTCCGTTCCCTCGCTGAATTCGAGTCAAACCAGCAGTCAATGCCCGCCACTGCTCCGATTTACTAGGATGTTTCAGGATGAAATCCATTGCCTCCTCGACTCGAACACGGTTAGCGTCAATCTGTTCTCTCTCTGTACGAGGATATGGTCCTAAGAGTTGGATTCGTTCTCTTGAAGCAGAATTCGATGCCCCCTCAGAAATCGATTCGAGTACTCTACGATGGAGAATCTCGCCTTCTCCTGAACGACAGATGTCAGGATCAGAACCACGGACTGCTTTGATTAGGCGTATCGCACGATTCGTTGATAGTCCTTCGACAGCAGTCAAACTCGCGATATCTCCTCGGTCCAATGCTTCGATTACGGCCCCCTCGGAACCAAGGGTTTGACTCAAACGATTGGCCAATGAGGAACCAACACCGGGGATGTCCTGAAGCGTAAGCATCGTCAAACATCGACGTGCGGGAGTTATTGAGAACATCGGTCACAATGCCGATACTAAGTAAGAAATCTCAAACTCGCCATCAAGGGAGAATACATCCGCACCTGTACCTGCCTCCGATGCAACGGCATCAGGATCAACACGATGAAACACCGCGGAAGAAGCACGCACTTCAGATGCAACGTGAGACTGATCCTCTTCAGACATACCCGGAGCATTAGACGGTAACCATACCTCCAGTGCGATGGTTGCGTTGACCTCTAGATCCAGCTCTTTTCTCTTCGACTGAATACGCCTGATGATATCTCTAGCTAGCCCCTTTGACTGTAATGCGTCCGTAAGAGCCATGTCCATTACTAGACTGACATCCATCTCGCCATCTGGCCCATCGAATTGAATCGTTGAGGCGGCGAAACCCTCCTTCTCAACACGCCGAATTTCTACATCCTCCGCAGTAATTTCATATCCAGCGAGAGCCCCCAGACCTGCTTCAATCTCAAGCAAAAACGATTCTGGATCTACCTTGCTGAGTTCATCGAGAACCGCTGGTAAATCCTGCCGGCATTTGCGGCCTAGAGCCTTACGATTAGGTGCAAGTTCGATACGCTGGAATCGATCTAAATCATCTTCTGTGGCCAAAAATTCAACGTTCAATTCCTCTGCGAGGATGTCGTGAAACTCACTAATTTCTGGACCGCCAACAATCCAACTAGCCTGACAGGGCAGGCGCTGGCGGCGATTGGCATCAATCCGGATTCGTCGGCCGGTCTCTGCTAAAGAGCGAACAAGTTCCATCTTAGCTTCGAGAACCATGTCAATTGGTGGTAATTCATCCTCGCCCTCAAGTGGCCCCTCACTACGAATTGGCCAATCCGCAAGGTGTACTGAAGCCCCGCCAGTTAGATTGCGATGAATCTCGTCAGAAATGAATGGAGCCACTGGTGCCATCAAACGAGCAACAATAGTCAGAATCTCATGTAGCGTGTGTTCGCAAGCAAGTGCGTCAGACGATTTTGTATCCTCCCAAAGTCGGCGACGTGAACGTCGGATGTACCAATTTGAAAGGTCATTTACAACAAACTCCTCAAGGTCACGGCATGCTTTGTGGAAATCCCAATCCTCAAACTGACGATGGTAAGCATAGGCAACCTGCGAAAGACGACTCAGTATCCAACGATCCAATGGTGATCTCTCTTCAACGGGGATGTATGTCTCGGAGTTGTCAGGGTTGAAGCCATCGTCCTCTGCGTAGTCAGCATAGAATCGGTAACAATTCCATAAAGTCAGAAACATCTTCGCATATGTCTCACGCACACCATTTGGATCAAACTTCAGTGGATTCCATGGTGCACCAGCGGTGACCATGTACCAACGGGTTGCATCGGCACCTTCCCTGTTGAAATGGTCCCATGGATCCACAATGTTTCCACGTGACTTCGACATTTTCTTCCCCTCAGCATCGAGTATGAGGCCAAGACTGAGACACCGCTTGTAGCAGATGGAATCGAATACTGTGGTGGAAACTGCAAGAAGGGTGTAAAACCACCCTCTAGTCTGGTCCACCCCTTCACAAATGTAGTCAATGGGGAAGTTATTCTCGAATGTCTCTGGGTTATCGAAGGGGTGATGCCACTGAGCGAAAGAAGCACACCCTGAATCAAACCAGCAGTCCATAACGAAGGGTTCGCGATGCATTGGCTCTCCATCATCGCCGAGCAAAACGAAGCTGTCAACAATCGGGCGATGGAGATCAACATCGCTAGGACAATCCGGATTCTCGATACCCGCTGCCCGTGCCTTCTCGACCTCCTGTTGTAGCTCAGCAATCGAACCAATGCACTTCATCTGACCCGAATTAGAGCGCCATACTGGCAGAGGAGTACCCCAATAACGCTCACGGCTGATGGCCCAGTCCTTTACATTGCGAAGCCATTCTCCGAAGCGACCCTCTCCGACCCAATCTGGCGCCCATTCAACCTGATCATTGAACTCAAGGAGGCGCTCCTTAACAGCAGTCATGCGCACAAACCAGGAATCCATGGCATAGTAGAGCAGTGGGTGATCTGTCCTCCAACAATGAGGATAATCGTGAGAATAGGCCTTCTCACGATAGAGAAGCCCATCATCGCTAAGAATCTCAATAATTTCTTGGTCACAGTCCTTGACATACCTTGCATCGAGTCGCGGATGTGTTCCCACGATGAATCGTCCGTCTATGTCTACCGTATGTTGTGCAGGTAATCCCACCTCCATACCAAGATTGTAGTCATCCTCACCATACATGACAGCAGTGTGGACCACTCCTGTTCCGTCAGTGGTTGTAACCCAATCAGCACTGAGGACCGTCCATGCGGTCTCAGATTCTCCACGATCCACTGCATCTACGAACAGCGGTTCGTAGGAACGACCCACAAGATCAGAGCCAGGAATCTCCTCAATTACCTCAACATGGTGGCGCAGAACCTCCTTCATCAGATCCTTCGCAAGAATGAGTTGTTCGCCAACATCTGCGCCGCCGGCGCCGTCCCATGAAGAGGCTTCTTCGGATACACGGACCCGGACGTAAGTCACATCAGGGCCAACAGCTAGTCCGACGTTTCCTGGCAATGTCCAAGGAGTTGTGGTCCAAGCGAGAATACTTGCATCATCATCATCAAGACGGAACTTGACGTAAACAGAGGGTTCCTCGACTTCCTTGTATCCAAGAGCAACCTCGTGACTAGAGTAGGAAGTACCAGTTTGTGGGCAATATGGGAGGACCTTGTGGCCACGATAAAGCAGACCCTTGTCGAACATCTGCTTTAGAGCCCACCAACAAGATTCGACGAAATCGTTGTCTAGAGTGACATAGGGATTGTCGAGATCAACCCAGAAAGCCATGCGTTCGGTCATCTCGCGCCATGCCTGTTCGTAAGTCCATACAGACTTCCTACATTCCTCGTTGAACTCAGCGATACCAAACTCCTCGATTGCCTCGTTACTCATGAGATCCATGCGTTTCTGAACCTCGATTTCAACAGGTAGCCCGTGGGTATCCCAGCCACCCTTACGTTCGACGAAATGCCCTTCCATCGACTTCCAGCGGCAAACAAGATCCTTGTACGTCCTAGCGACCACATGATGGATTCCAGGTTTTCCATTCGCTGTAGGAGGGCCTTCAAGGAAGATGAATGGGGTACCATTACGACGTGCTTTCACACTATTATCGAAGGTCTTCTCCTCCGACCACCGAACCATCAACGCCTCTTCAAGGGCGACTGGATTCAGTTCGCCAGCACGCTTGGGAACGGCCATCGACCTTCGGACCTGTGATGCGGACTTCAAACTGATGGCGAAGACAAAAGACGACAAAAGAAGCAGATGAAGAAAGCAACTTCGGATAAGAGCCATGAAGAACCCTTGACTGAAACCCATACCATGAGGCCCGGGTGGCTTGTCCTCCTTCTGCTGGCTAGTCTCCTTTCCGGATGCCTCTGGGAAGCACCTCCTGAAGAGAGTGATGTGATTGAAACACGCGATGGCCCCCGTGCCATCACAACTGCCTTGGTGAACAACACAGACGCTGTCCCAGTCACTGCAAATATTCGAATTCTCAACATCGACGGAGATGTCACACCAGAGGTCGTATTCGCTGAGCCTATGGAAGGTAGGATTGCATGGATAGACTCCGAATGCATCCCAGATTGTCAGAATCTGACTACCATCGAGAATCTCGGTTCACCGGTCCGAGTTGCGGCAGCAGATCTTGATGGAGACGGAATCAATGAGATAATCGTCTCAGATATAGGACAACTATTCCCATCTAACGAATTAGTTGGTAGAATCCTACGAATCAATGCCACGGGTGATGTAAGTGTCCTTGTGGACGGACTTGGCCGAACAGTATGTGCAGAACCTGCTGACCTTGATGCGGATGGAGACTTGGACCTGACATTGTGTGAATTTGGTCACGATGAAGGCAGTGTCGGCTGGTTAGAGCAGGGAGATACAGGATGGACGCACCATGTTCTTGATCCTCGACCTGGGGCCATACACGCAATCCCAGCTGATATCGATGGTGATGGTGATCTCGACATCGTGGCAGCTGTATCACAAACTGTAGAGCAGTTAATGTTGTACAGAAACAATGGGGATGGATCATTCACCAGCGAGGTATTGTTCGATGCGCAGACAGAACATCATGGAACCAGTGGTATTGACCTAGTTGATGTGGATGGAGATGGGGACCTTGACATCGTAGCAACAAACGGAGATGCGATGGACTGGAATCTACCTGATGATATTCATCCAAGTGATATTCATGGCCTTTCCATCCTGACGAATGATGGTAACGGATCATTCACCCGTGACGAGATTGTAGGAGTATGGGGCGCTTACGCAAGCACCATGCATGATGTGAACCAAGATGGGAATCTTGACATTGTCCTCGTCTGCATACAGATTCCGCAACAATTCCCAGAGATTGAGCGCACTCCTCTCCTCGTCCTTGAACGGAATGGAACAAATTGGGACCGAATTGATGTAGACATGGATGAAATCGATCACATGATTACGATTGTGTCCACTGGAGAGCATCTCCTAGTGGGGAGTCATGCACCTAGTTCCCCCGAAGGTGGAGTGAATCGACTTGCAATGTTGACGATTATAACTCCTGAATAAGGGCCATTATTACCATTACATCTCTGTGCGGAACGTTGAATGAGGCCGACGGAGAGGAGGCATCGAGGACCTCAGATGACGGTCATCGCGCTGCTTCAGATTGACCCCACGGTGGGAGACATCAAAGGCAACGCTAAACGTATATCTCGAGCCGCCTCTATCGCCCATGAAAATGGCGCTGACCTTGCAGTAACACCAGAACTAGCAATGTCGGGCTACCCTCCTCGTGATCTCCTAAATCATGGAGGATTCGTCAAGCGATGTCTTGAGGAGGTACATGACCTAAAGGTGAATCTGCCTCTTATCGTAGGTTGCCCAATTCCCCCCGAAACCGAACGCACACGCCCAGGTAACGGCGCCGTGCGCGTAATCCCAAATCGGCCGACGCGTGTCGTGACTCAGAAACAGTTACTCCCGACATACGATGTCTTCGACGAAGAACGCTACTTTCATTCAGACACAAAACCGGGTATTCTACGAGTTGTGGACGGACAAAGTATTGGCGTCACCATCTGCGAAGATGCTTGGCAGCATGCTGGTTTAGTGCCCAACGACTACCCCGTAGACCCCATCGAGCAACTTGCATCATTCTCGATGGAAGGGGAAGCACTCATCCTAACAGTGAATCTCTCATCCTCACCTTACCATGCCCACAAACAGGGAACTCGAGCAGAAGTAGCGATGTCTGCAGCAAGAACACTGGGCCATCCATTCCTACTCTGCAACCAAGTAGGGGGCAATGATGATTTGATTTTCGATGGGCGCAGCATGGTTGCTTGGTCTGATGGTGAAATTGCACAAGCACCGGCTTGGGTCGAAGGTGTGATGATGGTTGACCTCGAATCTAGGAATGTACGATTCCTTGGCCTCGATGGCTCGGAGGAGATTGAACTCCAAGTCTACAAGCACCAGTTTGGATTTGTGAAGAAGGAAGAAGACCTCCTTGAAGCCGTTACAATCGGATTACGGGACTATTGCACGAAATCTGGACTCTCCTCAGTTGTACTTGGAATGAGTGGCGGGATTGACTCTGCCGTCACTGCCGCAATTGCTGCTCGAGCTCTTGGACCAGAGAACGTCATCGGAATCTCGATGCCAAGTCGCCATTCCAGCGACCATTCAATCTCCGACGCTGAGATTACTTCAGAGGCCCTCGGTATGGAACTCCTATCCATGCCGATTCGCAGTATGCATGACCCAGCAGAGAAGCTTCTGCTCGATGAGATAAATCAAGGGAGCGACATCGCTGCAGAGAATCTTCAATCCCGTCTAAGGGGCCTGCTTGTCATGGGAGTCGCTAACGCACGCGGTGCGATGGCGATTGCAACCGGAAATAAGTCCGAGTTAGCAATGGGCTACTGCACACTCTATGGCGACATGGCAGGAGGATATGCGCCACTTGGCGATGTCTGGAAGACTGAGGTCTACGCTCTTGCCCGTGCGATCAATGATGAGGCAGTGAAGAGTGGGAAGACGCCACCAATCTCAGAGTCGACACTAAACAAGCCACCATCCGCTGAACTTGCACCAGATCAAGTAGACCGGGATGCATTGCCTCCATACGAGGTCCTTGATGAGATTCTTCGCCTCCATATGGAGGAAGGGCTCAGTGGAGAGGCCATTGCTGGTTTCACCGGCAAGGATGAAGCAATGATTACTGATTTACTTGCACGATTCAGCCGAAACGAGCACAAACGATGGCAGATGGCACCATCACCGCGCGTATCTGGACGAGCATTCGGACAAGGGTGGAGGCAGCCGCTTGCTGCAAAAAAGAATTGATTTTCGTCAAAACCACCGAACTATCGGGTTGTCCGTGCCGTTTCAAGTGCTCTGATTCTTCGATTCCACATACCTACGAATTTGTACAGAAAATGTCTTGATTAAACCGATAAGGGCGAACTGTGTAGCGGCAACTACGGCAATCATTGCACCTGTTCCGGTGTTCAACTCTGCTGCGAAGTAGATACCAAGAAATGTTGCTGAGAGTCCGAAGGCTTGAGCCCATAACATACAACCTCGAAAACTACGACTGACAATTTGAGCAGTCGCAGCAGGGGTGACCAACAACGCACTCACAAGAAGGACCCCTACCAGTTTAACCATACTGACCACAATAATGGCGATGGTGATACTGAACCAGAGACCAATAAAATTGACTGGAATGCCTTGAACACGCGCTGCAACACTATCGATGGTCATCGCAAGGAGGCCGCGATGGAGAACTGCAAGACTGACGAGGGAGAATAAACTGAGTAGGGTAATCATGTCAAGACTAGCTGAATCAATCATATTCAGGCTACCAAAAAGATAGGCTTCGATATCGGTTGTGATCCCATCCCCCCATTTGCTAAGAACAACAAGACCGAAGGCAAGCGTGCCCGTCAAGAAAATAGCAATCGAAGTATCTCCGGTGAGGATTTCCCTAGACTGTAACTCGTAAATTATAATCGCCGCTACTATACTGAATAGGAGAGCGGTGTTGAGTGGAGTGACCGACCCAAGGGCAACACCAACTGCCATGCCACCGAATGAAACATGAGCAAGGCCGTCTCCAATTAGGGCAAGATTCCTCAACATTAGGAAAGTCCCATAGAGGCCCGCAACTATTGAAATGAGTAGGGCTGCGAGAAGGGCGCGTTGAAACATCTCCCACTCAAAGTACAATGGAAATGTATCTCCCGGCAAGTATGGTGCTAGAAACTCAAGCATAGGGCTAAGAAAAGTCAGCAACAAAGTTCCTAGACCCATCATTCTGCCTCCTTAGATTGTATTGCTTTGGAAAAAGTGAGATTTAACGCATCCTTTGGGTTGAGATTTCCTCTGAGATTAGATAACATAAGTGGATTAGAATCTGTTTTCATTTCCTCGTCCACATGGACATTGCCATCGATGCATACTGCGCAATGAGTACATCGACTAATCGCTGTATGATCATGGGTCACCATCAAGAGAGTCTTTTTCTCAGTGCGACAAAGATCCTCGAGGAAACGAAGAAAATCCGTCCTAGAGGTTCGGTCCACGCCGACTAAGGGCTCATCCAGAATCAGGACCTCGGCATTTGAGGCGAGACCGCGGGCAACCACTGCCCTCTGACGTTGCCCTCCAGACATATGGCGAATATCGCCATCGGCAAGATCTTCCAAACCGACTAGGCGAATGGCATTATTGACTCGTTCCATCCGTTCAGTTCTATTTGGCCAAATCATGTTTCTCCAGGTCAATGTGCCTAGCCCAACCAGTTCACGTACCGTAATCCTGAGATTAGAGGGTAGATTAGCTGCCGCCTGTGATACCCAAGCGATACGTCCACGGTTTGCCAATGAACCAGGCTGATCACCAAATACAGTGATTGACCCCTCTGTCGGTTGTAGTTCTCCAATAATCGTCAGTAATAGGGTTGATTTCCCACTACCGTTTGGTCCTACAACACCAACGAAATCCCCTCGATGAACATCAAGGTCGATACCATCTAGGACGAGGGTGCCACCCCGGTGGACCTGTAGTCCACGTATGGAGATGAGCGGATCCGTGCCTGGCATACTAGGCCCTCCTAAACCTCTGATTTCAGAGATTCGTAAGAATCACAACTTGAAACCTGATTAGAATCAGCAAGTCATACCGGCGAGAAGGTTGTCAAGATTCTCCTTCATCAAATCAGTATAACCGTCGTTAGCATCCTTAGGTGGCAACTCCATAGTGTGAAGCGTCATCAAAGTCACACCCTCTGGCATGGTACCCGATTTTGTCTGCTCGACTAGAGAACTCAAAGAAGCCGGGTCGGTGAACTCTTCAACGTACATGGTAGTGATGTCATCCTCCTCAATCGCCTCCACGACCTCCGCAATATCTGCAGCAGTTGGTTCACCTTCGGGATCAATGCCGTGAACTGTGACAAATTGAAGATCGTAACGCTCGGCTAGATAGGCATACGCATTATGGTTCGCTACAATATCACTTACCTCACAGGCAGCGAGTGCAGACGAGAATTCCTCGTGCAAGGTTAGCAACTCGGCCATGTAGGCCTCTGCATTTGCAGTGAAATCTGCTTCACCTTCTGGGAATGCCTCAATCAGTGCATCACGGACCAAAGCCGCCTGGGCACGGTAGGACAGAGGGTCTAGCCAGCTATGAGGGTCGAATCGTCCTGATTCTTCTTCCCCATGATCATCATGATCGCCCTCTTCATCGGAGTGGTCGTCGTGGTCGCCCTCTTCATCGGAATGGTCGTCACGGTCGCGCTCCTCGTCGGAGTGGCCGTCATGGTCATCGTGTCCGGCGTGGCCATCATGTCCTGTAGGCATGACATGCATGGTCACATCATGAGGAAGAGCGAATCCATAGTCTCCCTCAACATCGATGTGAATGGAAATGGCACCATACATGCCATGACGTTCATCGTGAGGATTTTGGATAATGTGGACCATCTCAATGAACGGCCCCAACTCTGTCAAGTTTAGCAATGAATCGTTGTTGGCGTCAGCACGGTGGAAGGATGCCATGAGGGCGTTTCTTTCCTCAACATCGCCTTCATCCACCCACATGAATGCATCACATGTAGCTGCAGACATATTTGGATCAGCAGCATGTGATACCGGGTTGTAACAACCAGTGAATGTTGTGTCACCCCATGACATGTTGGTCATGTACACATAGGACTCACAGGACGTCTCGTTGTCTAAACCAGATATCATGTTCATTTCACTGTTGAAACAAACCATGTGTTCACTGTGCTCATCGTGAGTCCCGTTGTGCTCATCGTGATGGTCATCCTCAATGAATGAGTTCCAGAATTCGTCCCATGAGATTTGACTATCATTATTCAAATCGATACTGTCGAATCGGACTTGTTCCCTATCCTCATCAGAGTGATTGTCATGATCGCCCTCGTCATTATCCTCCTCCTCATCTGAGTGATCGTCATGGCCTTCATCGCCGTGGTCACCATGATCGTGATTTGCGTGACCTCCTAGCATCTTCAAGACTGACATATCGAAGGACATCATCTCCTCAGCCTCAAATTCTAGCATATAATGCCCCTCTTCCATATGATACATCTGAATTACAGAGTCCGTAGGGCATCCTGCAGGGTCATCGATAGTCTCCTCAGGAACTAGGTGATTGTGCTCAGCGTGACGAGTGTGATTGTCGTGGTCATCGTGATCACCATCGTGGTCATCGTGATCATCATCGTGGTCATCGTGATCATCATCGTGCATCGGGAAAGACAAGCGATGAGCTACGTGCTCAGCATGAATTTCGCTGATTTCTTCGCCATGTGTCAAGTTTGAGTTCTCGAACGGACCGTCATTTAGGTGTTCACAGAGATCAGCAATCAACATTACTTCATACTCCAAAACAATACTACCATCTGGAAGAGTATGGACTTCAACGAACTTAGGGGCGTCATCACCCATGGTTTCGAGCGTTGTATTGACCCATGTCTCAAGTCCAAGACCATGATAAAAGAAAAGGTCAGCGTCGCGAAGGTAGAGCAAATCGGTGCTAGTTGGCTCATAATCATGCACTGGCACATTAGTAGGTGCGAGTAATTCTACGTTGACGAAATCGCCAGCGATATTCTCGACGAGATCCTGGATGTGCCAGGTTGAGGTGTATACGGTATCTTTCTCGACATTGTCTTCAGTAGACAGACAGCCGGCAATACTGGTAGCTACAAGCAAAATGGCGATCATTATCGGACGTGCCTTAGGGTAGGTCATAGGCCGGGGGGCATAATATTACATATTTAACAAATGTTATTAATTCCGGCCAATACGGCACCCCATGAGCCGGATTCTATCGTTCAGTGTAGACAGTGCCTTCGCAGATGATTTGGCACGGATGATTAGGGATACAGGATATAAGAATCGGAGCATGTTTCTCAGAGATGCAAGTATTCATTTCTCAGATTCAAAACTCCGAGGAGAGTTGAATGAGATTGATTATGACATCCAGATTACGGGAACCCTCGTTATCTACTATCAGCATGAAGTAGAGCATCGATTGTTGGATCTCAGACACTCTGATCTCATAACTGTACAATCCTACCATCATAATTGTCTTTCTGGGAACCATATGTGTGTAGATACAATGCAAATCAAAGCTAATGCAGGGGACTTGAGGAAAGCCATTTCAGAACTGCAAGACAATTCAGGTGTAGATAGAATCGGATTCACTTTGGCCCCAATTCGAACTTCGGGCTGTTGCTGAGCCTCGTTGCTAACCGATTACCCGCAGGTTGAAGGATTCGCTCTGGAAGGCATAGGTATGCGCATACCCAGTGAGTTGGCCTCCATGCTGAATGGAGAGCAAGGGCCAACTCGCCAGAAGGCAGCGAGATTAGTCGTGGATCTCGCATCAGTCGCGGGTGCCAAGAACTTCATTCGATGCTCCGACGCACACGTTAGTGGCGTTAGTGTCCTAACTGGAGGGCATGGGCTACGGACATTTCTAGCAGATCTCATCAAAGACTCAACCGGAACTGTCGCAATCCCAACTACTCTCAACAGTGCAGGCTGTGATCACGAGAAGATGGACGAGATGGATATCGAACATCAGAACTTTCTCGAACAACAGTTTGAGATTATACATGCCTACATGCAACTGGGTATCAAGGCGACACTTTCGTGTACCCCCTACGACCGTGGCATTGAGACGCCGGAAGGCATTGGGTCCTGGGCTGAATCTAACGCAGTCTGCTTCTCTAACTCCTACACATCGTTGATTACTAATCGAGAATCCGGCCTCTCAGCACTTGCAACTGCACTAACTGGATGGGCTCCTGAATGGGGTCTCCACTTAGAGGGAAATCGACTTCCTAATCTGTTGGTAGAAGTCGAAGTAGATCTATCGGACGCAACTGATTGGAGTGTTCTAGGTGATTGGATAGGCGCCCAAAGAGGCCCTCACTGGCGAATGCCATTCGGCCCAATACCTGTGATTCATACCCAAAACAAAGATCCGACCTTTGAGATGCGAAAAGCCCTCACAGCAGCAGCAGCGAACCATGGTTGCCCAATGCTATGGCTAAACGATGAGGATGCGGATGTATCCAATATCCAAGACACCTTGATTTTCACCTCTGAACATCTTGATACTAGTTATGCTAATCTTGCACCAAAGGGTGAAGTCGATTTAGTAGTGATTGGGTGTCCGCAAGCCAGTATCGGAGAAGTTCGCGCCACTGCAGCCGCAGTGCGCACATGGATGGAACTCGGACACCATATACCTGAACAGCGTCTCTGGGTTTTCACCTCAGGACACAATCACGGGATTCTGAAAAATGATGGGACGATCGACATCCTAGAAGAAGCAGGAGCGCTCATCCTGAAAGATACGTGTCCTGAAGTCACCCCATACAACAGAACAAGGTACAATCATCTGCTCACGAATTCTCTGAAAGCAGAGCACTATCTGACAAGTGGCCTCAATCGGATGCCTACGAGTGTAGCTCGAATCGAAGAATGCGTTGCGGTCGCTTTTGATCCACAACGTATCCAAGGTGAACGCCCAAAACTGGATGCGAAGGCTCACGGATCGATGCCTAGTGCCAAGACCCATCAATCCGAACCATGTTCGATCAAGGGTGCCAGTTTACCAAGTCAAACCGAATGGATGGTTGAAGGAAAAGCTCTCGTGACAGATGTACCAATTACCTATCTTGGCTATGTCAATCGCGACACAGGTGTAATTGAAGACCCCGGACACCCTCTAGATGGAATTGCTATTGAAAATTCAATTCTAATCTATCCAAAGGGTTCTGGGTCCACTGTTGCCCCCTATGTACTCATGGGGTTGATCTATACTGAGAAGGGTCCGAAAGCCATTGTAAATCGAGACGTGTGTCCACTCTCAATGCCAGCAGCAAGCCTGCTCGGAATTCCCTATGCTACTGGATTCGATGACGACCCATGCATGGAAGTGAATACTGGAGACCGTGTCAGAATGACCCTCCAAGACGGAGTAGTTCATCTCGAAATCCTTGAACGTACAACATCATGATCGGGGTGAAGCCCATACAGGGTGACCCCATCGGAGGGGTATGCGCGTTCTCGTCACTGGAGGTGCAGGATTCCTTGGAAGTCACCTTTGTGAGTCGCTACTAGTTGATTTTCATGAGGTATGCGCTATCGACGACATGTTCAGAGGACGGAAGAAGAATCTTGAGTCCTGTAAATCATTAGCAAAGTCAATTGCAGAAGCAGGCGGTGGCGTTCCGTTCCATCTAGTAATGAAGGATGGGGCTGCATCCGAGTCCTACGAAACCGCATTGAAGCGACTGAATGGAAGTGTCGATGTAGTTTACCACCTTGCGGCGATTAATGGGACACGCTGGTTCAACGAGCGCCCCGATCTCGTAGCCAGAGTCAATCTCTCGACTTTACAGGCTGCACTCGACTTTGCCGTGACCAATGGTGCACGATTCGTTTTCACGAGCAGTCCAGAAGCATTTGGAGACCAGCATGAGATGCCCATTGCATCTAATTCAGATTCACAGTTCAGATCCAGTGCTATCCATCAACGGCATTCCTACGGCGCCTCAAAGTATCTCGGTGAATTATTGATTCAACACGCTGTGAAAACACATTCACTAGATGCCCGCATAGTACGCCCGTTCAATTCCTATGGTCCACGGCTTCCAGGGGACTCTCATGGGCAGGTCGTGTCCATGATGTTGGAACGTTGTCTCGCAGAAGAGCCCATAGAAATCCATGGAACAGGGGAGCAGACCCGTTGTTTCACATGGGTAGAGGACATGATTCAAGGAATCCGATCCGCTGGAGAACTCGACCAAGGGTTAGACGGATCAAACCTCACTGGCCGAGCATTCAATCTTGGATCCACTGAAGAGACCAGTATACGTAAACTAGCAGAGATATGCCGAACTGTCACAGGAACTGAAATTTCACCAATTGAAGTCGAAGGGCATCCAGGTGATTCTGAACGGCGAGTCCCAGATTGTACCGAAGCCAGGAACGCCCTCGGATGGGAGGCGAACCTGCCCATCTTAGATGGAATTCAGAGAACTTGGGCTTGGATGAAAGCACGACATGAGGCATGAGGTGATCTGTTGTCAGATGGTGAAGCTGCTGATCGATTGGAAGGACTCCGGTCCGCACATGCTAGGGATCAGAATTCCCGAAGCGAGAGGATTAGTGCCCGAATTGAAGACTTCTTGGAAGTCATACTCGAACTTGAGGACCGAGACGGGGCGGCTAGAGTATCTGATATTGCAAATCACCTCTCTGTATCCCGGCCAACTGTGGCGAAAATGCTCGCCAGGATGACCGAAGATGGTTGGCTACACAGGGAACCTTACCGTGCAGTCAACCTGAGTCCTAAGGGAAGAGAACATGCATACTGGATGCGCAAGCGACATGGAGTCCTAGTGAGATTCCTGAAGCACCTTGGTACTGACGATGAAACCGCTCATTTCGAGACTGAGGGAATCGAACATCACCTCAGTGAATCAACCGTCTCTGCAATTGCCAAACTATGTGAGCGCCTTGAGAAATAATCAGCGAACATATTCCAGTACTCTACAATGTAGAATTTTTACTCAAAATAGCGTCTAGAAATTTAATTGATGCATGTGAAAATCCGAGCACGGTAACCTCGTGCCCGGATATAAGCTGAGCATGAGTACCTGCAGGGCCTGCCAAGTCGTAAGCACCAGCCTTTCCCTTCCATGAATTCGATTCGATGAGTTCGGCAATCTCATCTTCAGAGAGTTGATTGAACTCTACCGTCGCACTCTCAATGGAACGATGGACGACTATATCGGCAGCTGAGAAATCCAAGACTGCGGTTCCCGACCACACCAAATGGCGCCTCCCGGAAAGGTTGGTAAGCATATGGAGAGCCGCGATTGTATTGCTTGGTTGGCCAAGAGAAAGGAAAGAATCGTGAGGATCCTCCACCAAGGTGTCTGCAACTATCCAAAGATTCGCTGAGGCCAATGATTCAGTCGCTTCTTCTTTGGAACTGATGAGATGATGTTCAAGGCGAGCGCGTTCGATCTTCTGATTAAGGATGAAATCAACCTGATCGTGGACACTGCACCTGTTAGGCGGTGGTAACTCTTCTCCGACGAGGCCACCGAAATCTAAGGTAATACCAGTGTATCTTTCCAACAATAATTGTCTCCGGCGAGAGGAGGAGGAGGCGAGCCGGACTATCTTGACCATGAACGACAATTGTCAGTTGCGTTTATGTTGTCATCGTCCTTCCTTACCATCGGGTGCAGAGATGAGTGACGCAAGCAACCGGATTCCAACTTATGTGAACGGGCTTGACCAAGGGATGCAAGGCGGCATCCCGCAAGGTCACATTGTGCTCCTTGCTGGTGCCAGTGGATCAATGAAGTCCAGCCTCGGATTCTCCTTGCTCTACAACGCTGTCCGCGAAGGACGTGCTAGTGGAATTTACGTTACTCTTGAGCAGGGGAAGAAATCGCTCGGTGGCCATATGGCCAACATGGGGATGGATGTCGACGATGCGAATGTCCGTTCATCAATCGCGATCATCGACCTAGCTGACCTCCGTGTCCAACTCGACGCTAGAGGAATCGACAAGGAAGTGGATTGGATGGGGCAACTCATCAAGCAATTGACCAACTATCGTGAATCGATTGGATTCGATATCCTCGTTTTCGATTCTCTCGGAGCCTTCTTCACACTAACAAAAATGGATAACCCCCGCGATGAAATCTTCCGACTCTTTGAGGCAGTACGACGTCTTGGCCTAACGGCTTTCTTCATCTGCGAAATGATGGGCGAAGGTAAGAACCAGTTCGGCGAATTCGGTATTGAGGACTATCTCTCTGATGGCGTAATTCACCTTACTATGGAACGTACGGGTGATTCAATCCAACGAAAACTAGCTGTTGTGAAGATGCGTCACACCGATCATGTGCTTGGGTATTATCCTTGGACCTGGGACTCTGGGACGCAACATTTCTCAATTGATCGTGGATTCTGAAATTCACTCGACTGTGACGGACTTTGCAAGGTTCCTCGGTCGATCGACATCACGGTCTAGAGCTAGACCCGTATAGTAAGCCAGTAATTGGAGAGGTACGACGCTTAACATCGGACTAAGTGATTCCTCTGTAGAAGGAATCGTGAAGCAAACATCCCCGTGCTCTGCAATCACATCGCCCTCAGTATGAATGAGTATGATACGAGCACCACGCGCCTTACATTCCTCGATATTCGAAATCGTCTTGTCTCGATGGACATCATCCGGAGCGATTACGACGACTGGACTGCCCTCCTCAAGGAGAGCAATTGGTCCATGCTTCATCTCGCCAGCGGGATATGCAAGACAGGGGATGTAAGCAATCTCCATCAATTTGAGAGCACCCTCGCGTGCAACAGGGGCAGAGAAACCACGCCCTAGGAAAAGGACTGATTTCGCATCCTTCAGAAGTTCCACCGCTGCGGAGTAAGGTACCTCATCCTCAATGACGGATTTCACTTGGTCGGGCAAAGCACGGAGAGCTTTCACCATCGTACGACCTGTAGTACGTGGCATGTCGCGTGCTCGGCCAATCTGGAGTGCGAATAGATTGAGGGCGGCGACCATGTTCGTGAATGCCTTGGTGGATGCCACCGCCTGCTCGGGTCCCGAATGGATGTAAACACCCTGGCCACATTGGCGCGCGATTGAGGAGGCAACTACATTGATCACACCCATTACCTCGGCATCCTTGGTTTGGATAGCCTTGACTGCAGCAAGCGTATCAGCGGTCTCCCCCGATTGACTAACTGCAAAATATACTGCCTTCGGATCAATGACTGGATCATTGTTCCTGAACTCGCTCGCTACATGAGCAAAAGAGGGGACTCGTGCAAGATGCTCGATTGCCAATCGCCCCACTTGCGCAGCATATAGTGCGGTGCCACAACCAATCAAACGGACATGAGGAAGCGAACGTAGACGCTTTGCACTCAACGAAAGGCCACCTAGGCGTGCGTTACCTTCGCTGACTAGGGTGCGTCCGGATATGCACTGGCGAATAGCTTCAGGTTGCTCATGGATTTCCTTGAGCATGAAATGAGGGTAATCTCCCAAATCTGAATCACCCCATTGATCTTCGATGGTCACAACCATGTGATCTGCCGGGCCGTCGATGCGATGTGTTTCAACACCTGATCGTGAAATGATAGCTATGTCCCCATCATCTAGAAAGATGACTCGTGAGGTGTGAGAACTCAATGGATGAGGGTCACTGGAGATATACATCTCTCCATCACCAATACCAATGACCAGTGGGGAGCCATTTCGTGCACAAATAACCTCGTCGTATCCATGTATCATCACAGCAATTCCCCAAGTTCCACGGAGGAGTGCAAGGGTTCGGCGAACCGCTTCAAGTGGCGCCCTTCCGGCTTCGATCTCGCGTGAAATGAGGTGCACGATGACCTCTGTATCGGTCTCAGATCGAAATTCAATTCCTGTATCGGTTAGGCGTTGACGGAGAATTCTTGCATTCTCAATGATTCCATTGTGGACCACCGCAATGCTCTGATCCATCGACATATGTGGATGTGCATTCGCTTCGGTGACACCTCCATGTGTTGCCCATCTAGTATGTGCAATGCCCATGGTCCCAGGAGATACAGTAGGAACTACCCTTTCGAGGTCAGCAATCCGCCCCACTGTCTTGTGAAGCGTGATTGAATCATCCATCACTGCAACACCTGCAGAATCATAGCCACGGTATTCAAGACGTCTCAAACCATCAATGAGAATCGGCATGGCTGGCTTCTCACCTATGTAGCCAATGATGCCACACATGCTCACACCTCAATACTCTCATCGCATACTGGGCAGGAGATACGCATCAAATTCGCTCCCTTGACATTGAATACAGCCCCACACGCCGAGCAAGATACTTCTCTATTGAGGACACCCATCGACGAGGGGTCAGGCGGAGGTGGAAGACCACTGATACTTGGGTCACCCGGAGGTGGAGGAAGAGGCATACTATCTGGACCAAGAGTAATTTCACCTGGCGCAGGAGGTGGGGGGAGATCTCGCAGCAAAGCAGCCTGCTTCTCCTTCTCAGCTCTTCGACGACGGCGTTCGGCACGCTCTGACAACGGCTCAGATGATTCAGAATCTTCCTCTATCTCTGGTTCAACTACATCATCCTCGATAACAACCGATACATCAGTACGGACATCCTCATCATCCAGACGCACGGAAATCTCGTCCTCCGGGAGGATTTCTATATCATCCGAATCAACATCCATAACAATACTAATTTCACCAGTAGATAATCGACGACGGGTGATGAAGAGGCCAAATAAAAGCAAGTTAGCCAAGATACAGAGTCCTCCGCCAGCCAAACTAATTGTTCTCCATGTGGAAGCATCCACGCCAAGAGCCAACCTCAGACGATCAAAAATGTTCGAAGACGAGGCATCAGCAGGGGAGTCATAGATCAAACCACGAAAACGGTGGTCAGAATCACCTCGTGTGTACAGGATAACGAGTTTATCTGATTCCAAGGAATAATCTGCATCTACGAGCGTCCCTAACATCAATCTAATACCAAAACCAATTCCATCTTCAGATATTGAACCGATTCCAATCTGAGATTCGCCGAGAGGGTCAAGAGAATCCATCAGAACGAGAATCTCATCTCCTACAGTCACTAAGAATACACGATTGATGCCTGGGGCGAGAATAGAGGTCTCATTGGTAATCTGCCATGAAGAGTCTGCCTTGGTAATGACTAGGCGGTCAAGATCACCTTCATCAACAATCCATGTTGTGAAAATCTGGTCACCCTCCTCCGAGGCTTGAACCGCAAGCACTGGATGATACGCAGAAGGACCAACAAACTGCGTAAACAACCAATTTGATTGCCCCAGTTCCCCGTGAGCATACCATATACCTGGATTATCCACATGATTTCGCGTGTAAAGAAGATGGACAAAATCCTCGCCAATCTCGACATCTAGGGGGTGAATAGTGCCGGGAAGTGTTGGTACATCTGCAATTACAGGCTTCGTTACAGTCCAGTTATCTTCATCGTAAGCTGTCTCTGAATGAGCGAAGAAAATTTCTGTACTCTGCTGATAAGTACCGCCTGCAAAGATGTCACGGTGATACCCTGCGACAACAACGGTGCCGTCCTCAACCTCGAGGTCGATACCGAAATAGGACCCTTCCGAAGCAAGGAGAGGAGGCATCAATTCGATGGACGGGGGTGATTGACAGGATTCATCGATAGTGGTGTACCTGAGATGTGTTCGGAAGAAACCAAACTCATCCACTACACGGCCAGTCCACACGATATGACTCAAACCATCGTTTGAGGTAGCTGTGGCCAATGAACCGCCCCAGCGACCCTCTAGATCAGTTCGGCAGGTCTGGACATCCAGTAGGTCATTCACACGATGTACGCTGAGTTGATTTGCATCGACGCTAATCATGTGCCCCTCAGAGCCAGAAATGGTGTGAGATAACGGGACGCCTTCGGAACCAAGGACTCCGATGGAGCGAGAACCTGCGAGTGTACCCTCAATCACAGGTACCCAATAGGTCTGAGCATTGTTATCCCAATCAAGGTCAGTAGGAGGTTGTGCGGTAATCCGAAGATGCATTAGGCCTGGGTCACTAGCAAGCAGAGTAATCTTGACCTTGCTCAATGAGCCACCAGGAATAACAGAGATATTGACTTCCTCAAGAATCACCCATCCAAGATCTGATTCATATTCCACCTTCAACGCAATAGAAGTGGCTGCCTCGGAACCGATATTGTAAACAGGAATCTCAAGGTCAAAGAAGGTAGAAGGGTACGGAATTTCTGGCGATGTACGGATAGTACCGGGTAAGACAGATAAATCGACGCCTGCAGGCCTCTCATTGATTGTAAAATCAACACTTACAGTGTTACCAAACTCGGAATCCTCCGTGTTCGTATTCGCCGGGTCAATAACCACTTCAAGGGCCTTTACTCCTGATGTCGTCGGATTCCAGTACAATGAAATCCAGGTAGATTCACCGGCTTCAAGAATAGGAAGATTGACCTCATTTCGAAGCGCACTATCCTCTCGAAGTTGTATCGGGACATCACGAATCCTAGCATCGCCAATATTCTGTACCTCAACATCAATTTTGAGATATGTTTCCTTGAACGCAGATGTCTTCTCAACTCCATTCTGAGAGATCATAACGTTTGGTGATAAGATAAGTTCAGGAGCAGGAGGGTCATTGTCAATAATCACATCACGCTCGATTATGTCGCTAATGTAATCATTCTCACCAACTAAACGTACCGACAAGGTGTGGCGCCCATCGGGTAATATCCGTTCACCATTAGACTCCTCTGCAGTATCCCAATCAGCTGACCAAGGTTCCTCGTTATCTTGAGGATTATCATCCTCAGAATAACACTCAGGGTACCACTCCTGGTTGGCATTAGAATCCTCCAATTCCATGCAGAACCAGTTCGGACTAGACGAGAAATTAGCAAGATTCTGCCAATCCCCATCATCTGAAGTACGCATCTCAATTGCATAGTCGCCAAACCCGGTTCTGTCACCACTCATTTCTACTAATCCGGCAAGTGAAGTGATCCCTGTAGGAGTATCGAGACTAAACCCATAACGGCCATAGAAGTAATCGAAGTTCTTTGGAACCTCACTGGCCGATCCCGTCGAATTGAGGCCCGCTATAACCAAGCGGATGTATACAACTGGATCACTATTCTTGTGGATATCATCAGGGATGGGGACGGTAAGGAAGAATATCCCATCTTCTTGGACCTCAGCAGTGCCATTGGGTTCATCCAAAGAAATCCATCTTTGATTCAGTGTTTCTTTCTCTAACTGGTCCTCTCGCATATAGTACATATCGTAACTAATGTGGGTCGTCTCATTATTGGAAAGTGAAGTTAGATTACCTCTGAACGCGGCATTCGTTCCTGCGATAAGGTAGGGGCGATCTATATCCATTATATGCCAAGGATAGAGGGTTTCTGGTACCTGGAGAAGCATCCAATCTTCGACTGTAGGACCATCAATCCACATTGATGCGTCAACCATGCCAAATCCATACTTCTCATTCCAATTCGAATTCAAACTAGGATGGGTCACACCACCCTTGGATTCCGAATTATCTTCAAGCAGTTCTCGTACAGAAACGGGAGGATCTTTTTCAGTACCAACCATCGAGGGGTATTTCTGCAACATTACAGCGATTAGCCCCGCTACATGTGGCGTAGCCATACTGGTTCCATCCAAACTCTGGTATTCGTTGTCTGCAAGTTCAGGACCACCGATCGGGATAGGATTAGGCGGAGCGTAGTTAGGTGCCATAATTCCTGTACCTGGTGCTGTGATTGTCGGTTTCAATTCATCCCAGGTGTCGTCATCTCCGTCATCTTGCCGTGGACCCCAATTTGAGTAGCCTGCAATTACGTCATCATCTCGATTGGTGTTATCATTATCGTCGATGGAACCCACCGAAATTGCATGATCTGCAGATGCAGGAGATGGAACTCGCTGTTGTCCGTCGTTACCCATCGCAGCCACTACCACGATACCTGCCTCGTGAGCTCTATTTGACATCGCAGCACTAATTCCACTGCCATTATCCCCTGTATCATCTTGACTTACAGGATTTCCAAAGGCGCCAAGAGACATGGAGATAATCTGGATTCCTTGTGCAGAATCGTTCGAAATCGGGCTCGTTGAATCGCCACCCCAATCACTTTCCACATTGTTGATTGCCCACTGAATCCCCAATGAAGTAGAATCGCTGTTTGTCCCACCGGTTCCAGTCAAGACCTTGACATCGACAAGATATGCTCCCGGCGCGGCGCCCACATATCTTCGCTCGGAACCACCAGTACCAAGAGCAGTTCCTGCAACATGAGTCCCATGTCCATTCTCATCATCGGGATCCTCACAATCTTGACGATTCGGATCTGCGCCAAACTGGGTTGCATCAAATCCACAAACGAATTTTGGATCCGCATAATTAGAGGCATCAGCATCAGGGTCATCGTTCACATCATCAAAATCGTTCAATGAACGGTGCTCATTGTCAACTCCCGTATCGAGAATAGCAATCACTACGCCATCTCCCCTATACCGATCGCCTGCACTACCTTCATCCTCCATCTCATGAGCGCGGGGAACACCGGATTCATCGGCACGGACATTGGTGGTTGGTACACTCATATCTAACATTGGAACCATGACATTCTGCTGCTCAACAACGACAACTCCATCCAAACTCCAGATATCTAGTAGAGCACTGACCGACACCTTGTCCACAGTGATTCTATCCACGGAATCGAAGACGATCAAACGTGAACCACCATCCTGTCCAACCCACCCATACGAATACAGGAGTTCCTCGAGGATTGTCACATCGGGCTCACTTGGATGCCAAGCATAGTCAACCACAATCGCGACTGTCTTACGGCCATCTGAGCCCATGATGGCGGTAGGCGATACTGACTCATATTCGCCAACAATAATCCGTTGAAGGCGATCATCCATTCCATTCCAATCTTGATCTGGGCCGTAAGCGTACCACCAACCATGATCCTCGACTGGCATCAGACGATCATCTGGTAAATTCTCATGAGAACGGTCCTTCAGTGGGCAAATCTGCTCGCCGCACATGAGTGGAGGAACTCCTTCGACAATTTTCGCCTGCAGTGTTGAAGCAGTTGTTGTAGGGCCAGAATCAACCTGTTGAAGCGTAAGGTCTGTGGCCTGAGACGCAGATGAAAACAGAAAGAGGGCGACGATGAGAAGATGGCAGACCTTCAATTGAACGACCTCCGTCGAATCTGAAGGAGGATGGTCCGCACTATAAGCCCCCCCTGCTGGAGTTTCATACTCAGCACGGTGTGGACCTTTCCGCCTTCGGCGGAATTACAGAGTCAATCCGTGGGCCAGTCAAGGTGAAAGGAACGGTTTGTACAGAATAAACGAGCATAGCCGTCGGTCTTCACATCAATTCTCGACCCACATACTGGACATACAGATTGCTCAGCGAGTTCTTCTAACCAAGCAAGACGAGTTTCGGGTTCATCACCTTCTGTAAAAAGACACTTCATTACTCGCTCCGAAACATCATCGAGGGGAAACTCAGCGCCAATCCATGGATGCCCAGATTCTTCTGAAATAGAGGGGACAGTTCCGAGGTTTCCAACCCCCATTGAATACGGATCACCTGAATCATCGTCCAATGAAGAGGGAGCGCCACGGGCCACAAAACGAGCTACGGCAAAGCAGAGAAAGAATCCGCCAATATGAGCGAGATGAGCGACGTTTCCTCCACCCATCCGACCAGCATCAATTGAGTAGACATAGTATATCTCGAATCCAAGCCGAAAGAGAGCAATCAGCCCGATAGGCCAAGCACGGATTAGGAAGATCAAAGGGAAGACGACCTTGTCATTTGGCCAGCAGACCATGTAGCCACCTAGTAGGCCAAAGCAGGCTCCAGAAGCACCCAATGCGGGCGTCATACTGTCCGGATGTGTTAGCCACCAAGCAATGTTCCCACCGAGTAATCCGAGAATGTAGAGGGCCATCCAACGACGAGCCCCTAGCCGACCTTCGAGCGGGATTCCAATTAGGGCCACGACGAGGATATTGCCAAGCACATGCATTGCCCCTCCATGTAACCACCCGGCAAAGAAAAGCCGATGAACATGACTCGGTTCCAATACCCATGCAGGAATTAGTGCACCAAAATAGACCGGATCAAAATCAGAGCCAGTCATAGACCCGATTAAGGCATTGAGGAATTGAAGCACTGCAACAAGCATCAGAGAAATAACGGTGGCAAGAGATGCTGGTGTTCTATTGACTCGAGCGGCAATGTAGGGGCAAACTGCTGCCGCAAAAAAGAGAAGAAGCCAGAGAGAATCACCCCACGACAATTGAGAGAAGGTCACGGGAATCATGTGGTTCTCCATTCGAATGTGACCTTATCTTGTGCATGGACCCTTCGTCCAATCTACCTTCCGTGAGGCTCAAGGGTAGGGCCACGGTCGCAGACCATGGACGATGCACCTCTACTTGCTCTGGAGAGGGCTACTGTCCTGAGAGGGCGCCTCACAATACTAGAGGAATTTGACTTCAAACTACACCCAGGTGAAAGATGCACCATCATCGGCCCAAATGGAAGTGGGAAATCCACCCTACTGCGTTCTCTAGCGGGACTCCTGCCCCTAAGATCGGGAGCCCTGTTCCACGGTAATCGAAGCATCCGCGACCAAGATGGCCGGCACGCTTTCCGGACCGAACAGATTGGCTGGTGCCCCCAGTCTGCGGGAACTACCCCGGCGGCTACACCTCTCGAACATCTCCAAACTACCTTGCAGATGCATGGAGCCAAGATGGAGGACGAGGCTCTTATCGCGGTGTTGAATCATTGGGGACTCGATCATCGACGGCACGACCGAATTGCTTGGTTATCCGGAGGCCTGCGGCGACGGTTGGAAGTAGCCTCGGCATTCATCGTTGCTGAAACATCTACATCACCAGTACCTGTTCTTCTCGATGAACCGTCAGAAGGATTGGATGAGCCTGGCGTCGAAATCCTTCTCAACAAGATTCAGGATACTGTCAATTCAGGGCATTCAGTCATAGTTGCAACCCACGATCCACGACTTATCTCCGCATCCGAAGAGGCAGAAAGAGTGGATGCGAACGGAATGGAAATCCTACGAAGTGAACGGAATCATAACGAATTGACTGCAAGGATATGCAAGGCTTCAAACGCGTATCCAGGTGGCATGTTAAGATGGAACTTACGGCTTGATTTGAGAGAGTTCTCTACTCCAGCAGCACGATGGTTACCTGGCCTCATCGCCTTTGGAATTCTAATTGGGGCCGGACTTGAACAAGCAGACATTCCATTCCTAGGCAAGGCCGCCCTCGCGCTCTCGCCGGCCATGATTTCGGCAATGATACGCCCATCTCTGATGGATCGATTAAGCGATAGAGAGATGGGCAGCATATGGGCGACTAGTCTCCAAGGGAGCCTCCCATTCCATGTCACATTCGCAAGTATGAGCGTGGTTCCGGTAATCCTCGCAATAATCGGCGTCATGATGTTCCTGCCAACTCCTGATTCGTCTGACGCATGGATTCAAACAATTCTGATCATCGGACTCCTCGTCGACATCCCCTGTGCTGCAGGGCTGATCCACTATCGCTTTGGTCAAGGCCGACGTCCAGCTCTGATGATACTGCTCTTGACACCCTTTGCGTGGACTCTGCTAACGATGTGTAGCGTCCTAGATGCAATCTATTTGGAAGCATATGCAGAAGCGTGGACTGGCATCGCAGTATCCTATGCGAGTGTTGTCGGCCTCTTCTTACTAGCTTGGGCTCTATCGGAATAAGGCATGGCCGCACACGATGGTTCAAGCGCCCATATGGGTTGAGCAATGTATGAGTGCCGCAGATAGGGCGATTCCTTGGCTCCTTGGAATCGGTTCTCTTGGCCTCCTCGTTACCGTCTACTTGGCCTTAGTTGAAGCCCCTGCCATGGGAGAAAATGCTGGATTCACCGCTCCAGAAGCGTACAGAATCCTATTCATTCATGTTCCCTTTGCATGGGTATCCTTCACCGGATTCGCTCTACTATTCGGAGGGTCACTCGCCTGGTATCTACGTCGATCGGAAGCCGGATGGAGATTGGGTGTGACTGGAGCCCGACTTGGCCTCCTCTATTCGTTAGGCGTCCTCATCTCTGGCCCAATCTGGGGAGCCGCTGAATGGGGCACACCATGGGACTTTTCGGATGTCAGGCTCAACACATTCGCCGTACTCGCGGGAGTTGCTCTGTTCGTAGCCCTTGGCGAACGAAATAGCGAAGATACAGCCGAAATACGAGACTCACTATCCGCAGTTGGTATCTTTGGATTCGGGCTCGTGCCCCTAACCTACATGGCAACTAGATGGTGGCAAGAACGGCATCCAGGGCCAGTCCTCGGCGGCGGCGAAGATAGTGGGATTGACCCTTTCATCCTCCAAATCTGGTTAATCGGCGCAGCATCAATGCAAATCCTATTCATCGGCCAGACCTTGATGACCATGCGCCTACTGCGCATGGAAAACGAGGTTGAGAAAATGCTCACAATGTTGGAGGCGTAAAGATGGATGATATGCTCGCTCTTGCACTTGCCTATGGACTACTCATCGGACTCCTTCTCGGACATTCCATTCTAACCGCTCTACGGATGAAGGACCTCGATGCAAGGCTCGAAGCTGCAGTCGAGTCCATGGAGAGTGCTAGTAAGGTGCGCGAAGGCTCAGATTTGAGCGAAGAATGACCGGTCGCTTGAATACGAGAGCCCCGACGACGGGTTTGAGGTTGGACCATGGACCAGAGCGGCGCTTTCTGCATCGTCTGTGCATCTCCACCGCCCCTCACCACTGAACGGTTGTGCGAAGATTGCTTTCGAAAACGGAACCATCTATCCGATCTCCCAGAACGAATCCAACAGACACGATGCCCCAGTTGTCTAAAAATCCAGGTCGAGGGACGCTTCTCTCGCGTCTCCGAGGAGGACCTAATGCAACAGAGAGTTGTCGAGGCACTACGTGTCCATCCTGATGCTACAGATATTGAGATGGACCTGCATGCTGAACCAATCGATGACCGGACAACCCGATTGAACTTGGAACTGAAAGGAACCATTCAGGGATTCATCTTCGAATCCCTACACGAAACCTTGCTCCAGACGTCCAATGGAGTATGCTTGCCATGCACACGAAAGGCAGGAGCCTACTTTGAAGGTACCATGCAACTGAGATCCGCCGGTCGCCGCCTCGATGAGGGAGAGATTGCGAATCTGCGGGCAAGCCTTGACACCATGTTGGAGGAAATCGGAGACGAACCGATGTTCTTCATCACCAACGAGGGGCCCGTCAAGGGTGGATGGGACATGCAGGTTGGTTCCAAAGCAATGGCACGTATGTGGGCGAAACGCTTAGTCGCGTCTCATGGGGGGCGTATCAAGGAAACATCCTCCGTAGTTGGTCACAAAGATGGAGTCGACGTTACCCGGTTGACTGTACTCTATCGAAAACCGGCCTACGCCCTGGGCGACGTAATTGGATTCGATGGGAGGAAATGGAGAGTAGATACGTGGACAAAAGACGGCCCCATTCTGAAGGCTCTTGACAATCTAGAACGAACTGGTACAACCTGGAGATCCTTGGAAAAATGCACGGTGTTATCACGTATGCAAGAGCATCACATAGTGGAAATACTCCGCAAGGATGACTCAGCCTTCGACTTCATGGACCCTCACGACTACAGCATGCGTACCATAGGAAATCCCTACGATATGGATGCCGATGCAATCAGTGTTCGCATCTGTTTGATAGACGGCGAATGGCAGTCACTACCCAGAGTCCGAGTGGATGGAGTGTGATTAGGTTGAACGAGGACGCTCAAATCACGGAACAAATCGAAAATTTAGACCCATCCGACATGGTAGGTTGGACCCGCCGATTCCCTGGAGCATTGAAAACCGCAATAACTCGAGACATCGGAATCGATACGGATCAGGACTGGTCAGGTGTCCTCTTCCTTGGAGTAGGTGGATCAGGAGCCGGCGGAATGATGCTCTGCAACATGGTAGACCAAGCAGGCGGCCTACCATTCGTCAGCTGGAAGGACTACGGCCTCCCCTCTTGGTGGGGGCCCGAATGGCTAGTCATCGCGACCTCCTACTCAGGGAATACAGAAGAGACACTGACGGGTGTAAGGGATGCTCTGGAAGAAGGTGGAACCGTAATTGGGATATCATCAGGGGGGACTCTGCAAGACATACTCGAGAATCAGGATGGGGCAATGTGGATTGATGTACCTGCTGGCCAGCCACCACGTAGCGCAGTTGGCCATATCTTCGGAACGCAAGTGAATCTGTGTTGGTCTCTCGGTCTACTCCCTCGGATGGAGGAGGAAGCACTCGACGCCATGCTGGCGCGAATGGAGGCACTACGAGATCGTCTAGATCTCATCGGAGGTGATGGATCAATGATGGGTATCGCTCGAGAACTACAGGGTCAACGTTTGCAGATTATGTCAGCACCATCTCTTGGAGCGATGGGGTACCGATGTAGAACCCAACTTAACGAGAACTCCGGTCTTCTAGCAACCGCATCAATCCTTCCTGAACTACACCACAACGAAATCGTTGCATGGGGCGACGAAGAAATGCAGAAAGATGTTCAGATTCTTCTTTTCGTTTGGAACGGAATGCATGACCGAGTGGGGCTCCGAGTAGAATGGACCCTTGATACTCTACAAGATGTCCCCATCCACGTTCTGGACTGTTCAGGAGATTCACTTCTCGAAGCCATACTATTCGGTGCGCATTTGAGTGATTGGTTGAGTATCGCATGCGCGCTTCTTCGAGGTAAGGATCCGACGGGCATTGGCCCGATTAACAATCTAAAATCCCACCTCTCCAATATCCCAATGGATTAGTAGAGAGACCCTAAAACGTGCCTCGGATCAGGGAACACCGATAGTGCCCAATCCCTTTCATCAGGATGAACAACGCCAGGTAGGTCATGATTTTCAGGCTCAATCAAGCTCAATTGAACATGGACATGTGGTGGCCATCCACCGTTTTCAGATTCATCTCCAAAACGACCGATTACCTCGCCTGCACGAATCTTTGTTCCCTTCTCGACACCAATCGTTGAGGCTTCATCGAGATGACCAAAAAGGGCCCAAACATCTGTGCCATCAATCCGATGGTACATGATAACAGTGTGACCATAATCGCCATCCTCAGCATTGTATCCCACTGCATGGATTACACCATCCATGAATGCATGTACGGGAGTTCCAACAGGTCCGCCGAGGTCAATTCCGACATGGAGGGTTCGACCATCTGAAAATAGATCAGTGGTGTATATCCCTCGAATCTCATCATACCTACCAACTGTCCAGATTGAATCCGGTGAACCATAGGGGGTAGAAGTTGACAGGTCCAATACTACAGGAGCCTCGGGGAAGTTAACCACAGGGCTGTAGGACTCGGATCGCCAATTGACCATGAACACCTGAGGTAGGGAATCCGCTATGAGGGTCCTCCTCAGAACAGGGGTAGGGTGGGCGCATCGAATCCCTCGCGATTCTTCTCTTAATTGCGCCCTGCCTCTCAATGGCAGACCGTTTACATTCTATCCTCGATGGAGGTCGGGATGCTAAATCCCGGATTCTAACGGTGCCCGCAATCTCTATGCTCCTAATGTTGACGATTGTTGGCTCAAACATCCTATTGATCGGTCGACTTAGTATCCCAGCCATCCTGATTCTCTGTATTGCCTGTGAATTAGGTCTACGATGGCTCATGATGAAAGCCAGTTGCTCGATTCAAATACCAGAATGGGAATTCTCAAATGACGATTTGTGGGTATTGGCCATCGCTGTAATTGGGGCGTTAGCATTGATGACCCCACACCTCCTCTTCCGAGAACCATTGGGCATAGATTGGATTGGATTCGCATCTATTGCTGAAGCATACGCATCCACTGGAACTGCGACCATGGTTGGACCTACTGATGGAAGTTGGTTATATCCTCCAGCAGTCCCCGGAACTGCTGCTACTCTAATGGTCATCACAGGCATCGAATCACATCGCGCCATTTCCCTATTAGGGCATCTCGGCATCGCCCTACTATGTGCAGGCCTCGCCGGAACTATGGGTAGAAACAGAGCTAGTGGAGCGATGCTCGTTGCCGTCGTCCTAGGCGCTGGAATCTTCGCCAAGAGTATCGATTCAGGACACCCGACAATCCTCTCTCTACTACCCCTTATTCCCCTCCTTCTGTTAATCCTAAGTCCACGGGAAAATCGCAACAAACTTTGGCCATTGATTGCATTCTTATGCATTGCTTCCGCCTTTACTATTCACCCAACAGGAGGAATCTATTCGACCCTGCTTCTACTCGCGGATCAGGTTCACGAGAGTGTCTTCAAGACCAAAGATATGCGAGCGTTTCTTGGTTGGGCGATTACCGTTGGATTAGGATGGATTATCGTAAATGGGTTTCTCAATAGTTTGGTAACAGGCCCACTTACTGCTGAATACGGATGGCAAGGCGGAGGCCACTTGCTCCGATGGAACATGCCTCTTCTTCTGGTGGCCTTATGGGGATTCAAGCGAGGTCACCAATCAATGGAAACCCGAATCCTCATGGCATGGTTCATTCTTCTCTGGTTATCAAGCCTCATCCATCTCTTAATCGGCCTCGAGGGGTCAACTTTCCTTACTGTGAGTGCTCTTGTTCTCTACAGTATGGCAATGCACGGATTCCACATCCCGCTCGCTTGCCTTGCAGCATTCGCACTCTCTCCAAACCCCAATGGTTGGTTCCAACGGCGAGACACAATGGAGATAGTCCCACTTCCAAATCCGATCTCTCCGCAAATCCTCCACACATGTTTCGCAATAGGGGGAGTCCTCCTACTGTTCACTCTCGCTTGGTTTGGCTCCTTGACAAACCATCCTGAACTATGGGCTCGCACCGAAGGAGATGCAGAGTTACAATCTTCATTGGACCTTCCAGAAGGAAGCCTCGTCTACATCGAGAATCGTCCTTGGGGCCATGTAATTGGAATGGATGCTGACACCCAACGGACCGCTCATCCTCGCGTAGGCATTACGATTGTGGAAGAGAGCATACACAACATGGTACACAATTCCATCGTGTGGGATGATACGGATCGAATATCCGAACTCGGCGTGACTCATGCAATCTCAAGTCCAAGAGGGGAAATCGGCTTCCATCTTGCCAAATCGGACCATTGGTCAATCGAACAAGAAATTGATGGGAGCCGGCTCTGGACATTTCATTCAGAACCGACGATAGAATCTACTCTCTCCCACACAATACATCCAATCAACTCGGTTGGTTGCAATGATGGCTGTGAATGGCGTTCTTCCCCTTGGACAAACCTGTATCCATGGAGGGTTACAACAGTCACAGAAGAGCGAGCTTTCCTAACGACCGGGGGTGTAGATGAGACAATCGAAATCGCTGAATCATTCAATTCAGATTCAGCTAGGATCACCGTGATTCTCGAAGCAAACCCAGGAGTTATTATCACACTGGAAGTCAATTCTGGAGGTAACACCTCAACGGTGAAGCAAACGATGGAGGGGCGGTTGACCACAATCACAACCATCGCAGAGATAAATGACAACGAAACGCTCTCAGTCCGCATCCGAGCAGACACACCAGAAGGGGTATGGTTGAACCCTCAAGGCATCTCAGGTAGAGGTGATCGAATCATTGACATGAATGGAGCATGGATTCATTGGATTGAAGTTCAGGAGGACCTCACATGAGAGGACTGACATTACTCCTCCCAACACTGGATGAAGCAGAGTCTCTCGCCAGTGTGATTGGACGGATTCCCCGGGATACTATCGAGAGCGCAGGATATCGACTCAGAGTTGTTGTTGTTGATGGGGGTTCGACTGACGGAACCAAGCAAATCGCTCAATCACTAGATTGTGAGACTATTCAGCAAGCAGGCGGCCGAGGAAAAGGAAATGGCTTACGAGAAGCGTTCCAACACTTCATGCAAACGGAGGATGAACTTCTAGTCCTCATGGATGCAGACGGGACTTACCGTCCAGAGGAAATTGCAGGTTTCTTGGAACACCTCAGGCCCCCAGATGTTGAAATCGTAATCGGATCGCGAATGAAGGGTGTAATTGGACCTGGCGCCATGACGAGACGGAACTACGTGGGAAATCAAATCCTAACATGGCTAGCTGTCGTCCTCTATAGCCGCTACGTCTCTGATTTATGCACCGGATATTGGGCATTCAAACGCTCTGCAATTGAAAAGATGCGACTGAATTCGACCGGATTCGAGATTGAAGCGGAGATGTACACTTCTGCAGTTCACGAAAAGATCAACATGACAGAAATACCAATTCATTATGACCCGCGGATCGGCCAATCGAAGCTTGGTTCAATTCGTGATGGAATCCGCATAGCGATGAAACTACTCAAGCGCCGATTCATCCGTCAACCACGATCATGAAACTAGTGAACGGAGGCCATCCGTGAAATTCATCTGCGCAGACCAGCCCAATGCATCCATCAAGGCCTCTGAAGTTCCACTACTGTGCAGTATATCGCCCTCACGTGGAGGATTGAATCTAACAATTGGTGAGATGCCAATTACATCTCCAAAGGCTTCAATCGTCTCGAGTAAGGTTCTAGTCTGCCCAGAACAGACATTGAGGGCTTTGGCATGTACTGGTGATTCTGTACCCTCCTGTTCTAATGACTCAAGAACCATCGCGAACGCTTGAACAACATCAGAGATATGAACAAAATCACGAGTTTGTGACCCATCACCAAAAACGGTTAACGACTCCTGGTTACGCAAGCGCTCACTGAAGATGGTGAGTACCCCACTGTATGGTGAATCGATTGGCTGACCTATACCATAGACATTGAACAGGCGCAGCGCGCATGCGCCGACATCCACTCTACCAATTATGGCTGACTCTGCAGCCTGCTTATCGAGACCGTATACTCCTATTGGGGCGATTGGATGAGATTCAGAAATGGGTAGAAACTCTGGCATCCCGTAAAGAGCTGAAGTGGATGCATGGACCATCGCGACAACCCCTGCCTTAGCAGCCTCATCGAAGAGATTGATTGCAGCACGTTGATTCACCCGCTCACTGAGGGATGGGTCTCCCTCGCAACGAGGTACAGAAGCGATTGCAGCAAGATGTATCAGAGCACTGCAATCCTCCAATGCTTCAGATCGAAATACAGGATCAGCAACGTCTCCTACGATGAACCGGACATTTGGATCTCCATCGATTATCTGGCCAGTAGATAGATCATCAAGGACAGTAACCATTCGGCCCTTGCTCAAGAGGAGTTTGACCAGATGTCTACCGATGAAACCCCCTCCCCCAGTGACGAGAACCCGGTTCCCTCCCATGTTTCTGGAATCACTATCTATGCTGATGAAAATTTGGTAGGAGTTTGGATACCGATGAGGACTTGAGCGACGATTCAATAATCGCAGTATGACACGCCGAAGATAGGGGAAGGTTCGTGGGAGAGGGTGTTGGAGTTATTCTTCTCGGGGCTGGAGGCCTTGTTGCTCAACGTATCCAAGAACGTCTTGCTTCTCATCCGTTGTTCCGACTAGAGGTAGTTGCTGGCTCCCCTAACACCGCTGGTCGCCGACTGACTGACCTCAAGTGGGACTTAGATTCACCTCGCCCAATCAATCTCGATCATGTCGTAATATCAATGAAGGAACTACTGGATGCCTATGATCCAAAGAAGACCCCTGTCGCTTTCAGTACGCTTCCATCGGATATCGCTGCTGAGGTTGAGCCTGCT
>DAYJ01000124.1 GCA_002506875.1 Euryarchaeota archaeon UBA40
GGCGACCTTATTTTCACAGGTACTCCAAGCGGTGTCGGGCCGATCCAACAGGGTGATGAAATTGTAGCTGAATTACATCAGGATGGGCGATGTATCAGTCGTCTTCAACTACATATCCACGCTTAATGAGTAAGTGATGTTGCAACGCTTCTTTGAAATAAGGGGAGCCAGTCGGCCGATTCCGGAGGCGATGAACTCATGGCACAATGGCACGGTATCTCTCGACGTAAGCCCAGTGGAGCTCGCCTTAAGCGTCCAAACCGCTACCGTGGCAAGCGACGCACTGAGATTTCCAGCGAGAAGCAATTTGCATTCATCGACGCAGATCGTCAGACCAAGGTCTATCGTAAGCGTAGTGGTAACACGACAGTCCGCGTTCTGAAGGAGAACATGATCAACGTCTCCGATGGTTCGGGAAAGACTCAGCGTGTTGAGATGACCAATGTTGTCGAGAACGGAGCAGACCCGAACTATGTTCGACGCAATATCCTGACCAAGGGCGCAATTGTCGAGACCAATCTTGGTCGTGTACGCATTACGAGCCGCCCGGGTATGGACGGCGTAATCAGTGGCGTCGTAATCGACGAATAAGCGAAGACCTCATGATGGTCGTCGAACTCATTCCGAACGGAGTTGATTGAATGAGTGGCGACGCATCGCGGATTCGGGTATGGACCGGATACTTCGATGCTCGGCTTTCACGGTCTGAAGGTCGCCGCGTCAGTGTGGCAAACGCGGTTCCAAAACCGGATCTAGATTCAATTGCTCTTGCCGCACGGTCTCTTGGTATTCGTAAGATGAAGCGTGAAGCGAATCAATCGCATCCGAAGCGTCCACGTGCGAGAGAAGGATACCTAGTCATGTCCGCCAAGGATGCACATTCTGCTGCAGGGACGAATAGTAAGGAGGAGTTGATGGCCACTATCGGTTCACGATTAGCTACTACTCATCAAGAGGCGAAGGAGAAGGCAGAGGAAGAACGTAAGCGTGGTCCAAGAAAAGGAGATCGCGCCGCCCGTTCCCAGAGGAAGGCAAAGAGGCCTCAAAACAAGAAGAATAAGCGCCGGCAGAATCGTCGCTGAATCATAATTCGAGAGTTCGAATCCATCCGTGTCGATCATCTGCTCGCTTCAACTGAATATCCACTAAAGTATCGTAGAGCTTTCTAGTCACAGGCCCTACTTCTCCGTTGCAATAATGTGCAATTTTGCTTCCATGTTCGATACTCCCAATGGGCGAGATTACGGCTGCAGTCCCGGCGCAGAATGCTTCGTCAGCGTCTAGAGCCATATCGACATCTACGCGTTCCTCACGCACTTCATGCCCTAGATCACGGGCAATTTGCATTACGCTTGCTCTGGTAATTCCTGGCAAGATGGTTCCGGTCAAGTCTGGAGTATAGATGACATTATCCTTGACGCAGAAGAAATTGGCAGCACCCACCTCCTCGATATATTGGTGCTCAACAGCGTCGAGATAGATAATTTCAGCATAACCTTCTACCTTCGCCATTTTGGACGGCATCATTCCAGGAGCGTAGTTTCCGATTGCCTTTACTCCCCCTGAACCACCTGGAGCAGCACGGTGATATTCATCAGAGACCTTGAGTTTGATTGGAGTCATACCTCCCTTGAAGTAAGGCCCCACGGGGCACACGTAGACCATGAAGGTGAATTCGGGAGCAGGTGCTACACCAAGAATAGCTCCACTTCCCCAGAGTACAGGTCGAATGTAGAGTGCACCACGTCCAGTGGGGGGTACCCAGCGATGATTCGATTTTACTACAGATTCCACGGCGTCGAGGAACAAAGATTCTGGAACAGGGGGCATGCCTAGGCGCTTCGCGCCCTGTGCGAATCGAGCCGCATTCTTGTCTGATCGGAAGAGCACAATGTTCCCATCGTCTGCTCGCTGAGCCTTCATCCCCTCAAAGATACCTTGGCCATAATTCAGGACACCCGCTGCTGGAGAAATCTCAATGTTACCAAAGGGAATTAACTCTCCTTCACCCCATTCTTCTCCTGCACGAACCACATTTCGATACATTGTATCGGTAGCAGTGAACGAAAAGGTGAGGCTGTCCCAATCAAAGTCCATCATCACACCTCCTCAGGCAGCAAGCCTGTTATCCAAGGTGAGGGGCGGTGTCTATCAACGATTCCCTGAGTTACTTTCCATCTGAATCCGGGTAGGTTCATCACCATCGGCGTTCAACACGATTCATGGCCGATGGAGACATGGTGTGGCAAGGTCGCATCTGCATCATCGATGTATCATATCAAGCTCAGAGTGAAGGAGGCACTGTTCTAGTAGCTCATGCCAGGGCAGAAGCCGGTCATTCGGTGACAATGTTGGTGCATGGTCTCCGCCCTTTTGTAGTGATTGCAGCTCCTGACGATGCCCAAAATGATCGACTTGAATCATGGTTGGACGATGTTCGAATAGACGAGCGAGTCGTGCAGATCCATGATCCGGAGATTCTGTGGTGTGAGGAAGGTGAACGACCGCATTGGCGAGTGGACGTGACTCAGCCCCACGTTGTCCCTAAGTTACGAGATCATCTTTCTGAGCGATGGCTTGTCACGAGTGCGGACATCGTATTCCCCATGCGTCTATTCCTTGATCTTGATCTTGGACCTCATATGGAAGTATCAGGTTCTGTAATTCACGCTAGAAGTCGTGCACCTCTGGAGATTGCCTCTGCATTCGAGGGTGTGGATTTCTTAGAGGTGGCCAATTCTATCAGGGAGGCAGGGGGGAGTGGCCTTTACTCGACAGATCTCGTGATTAGATGTGGGATAGAGGATTTGAAGGATACAGAACCATTCAGGGCTCCTTTTGTCACAGCTTCCTTTGATCTTGAGACGAGCGTAGTTGAATCAACAATTCTGTGTGCTGCGATGGTTATTGACCGTGCAGGAGTACAAACTGAATACACCTTTCAAGGAAATGAACGCGAAATCCTTGCTGGAATGACGCGCCTCATCCGCGATGAGGATCCGGATATTTTGACAGGATACAATATCGATAATTTTGATTTGCCAAGAATCGACCAACGGGCAGAGGATCTTTCAGGCAAGGATCGCGGGTTATTGTTGGATATGTTTGGATGGGGCCGAGACCCCGTTGTTGGTGGATCTATGCGGGCGCTTCCATCACGTTCACAGTCACGAAGATGGTCAATTGGCGGGCGGGCAGTGATGGATGCATGGTGGGAAGCGAGAACTGCATTGCGGCCTCAGCGCGAATCGTTACGATTCGTTTCCGAACTTCTGTTCCCAGATCGCCCTGAATTACGTAAGATGGATATCGATGCGAGTAGAATGGATGAGGAGTGGGCTCAGCGGCCAGATGAAGTACTCCGATATTGCGTAATGGACACAGTTCTTCCAATTGAGATTCTTGAGGCAATTCATGCAATTAGGGGTAAAGAGGCGTTAGCCTCTGTCGCCCGTATGCCGTTTCAACGCGCTGTCGGCGGGACTACAAGTCAGTGGATTGATTCTCTGATGATCCGCCTTGCAGACCGCGAAAAGGTCGCAATTCCACGAACTCGTAGCGGCCCACGTCGTGATCAAATCGTCGGTGGCCATGTCCAAGATGTTGATTCAGGATTACATCCTTGGATTGCAGTGCTGGATTTTAAGTCAATGTACCCCTCGATAATGATTGAGAAAAACATCTGTTTCACCACTCGAATCGATGCTAAGGATGCACCTTCTGAGGATGTCTATCTTTCACCTGACGGAACAGCATACCTTGGACGAAGCCATCGAAGCGGCCTCGTACCACGCCTTCTACAGCAGTTGATGGAAGAGCGTGATCGACAGAAGATAGCTATGAAAGTGGCTCGAAACGAGGACGATGAAGTAACGGCATTTTTCCATGATCGCCTTCAATTCGCTGTAAAAATCTTGATGAACTCATTCTATGGTGTCTTTGCATCTTCCTTCTATCGATTTACGCATCAGGATATTGGAGCCTCAATTACCGCGTGGGCACGTTCCAATATTCGAGGTGTAATCACCACCTTGGAGGATGAAAATCAGCGTGTAGTGTATGGTGACACGGATTCGATTTTCATCTCTGCTCCGGTTGATTCAGATATCCCTACACGTATCCCTCAGGTAGGTGAGAAAGACCGTGAATCGTTTGAGATAGCTCGCAATACAACCGTTGAATTCGGGCAATCTTTAGCTAAGCGATTCACGAAGGCAGGTGCAGAACTCGAGTTTGAGGCAGCCCTCGCTGCGATGTTTAGCCATGGGGCGAAGAAGCGTTACTTCGGACAGGTGGTTTGGCCCGAAGAGGATTTGTTAATCCGTGGTTACGAGGTTCGTCGTTCAGATTCCTTCGTTATTCTAACCAATTGCATGACTTCGTCGTTTGAGCGTATTCTCGCTGGTGAGACCACACAGGCAGTCGAAGATATTCGTACCTTGATTCAAAGAGTTCGTAATCGTGATGTTGCTCCAAAAAATCTCGTCATTAGTCGTTCTTGCAAGGGAAAGATCAACAGAAAAGATGGCTCAGTTGATTTTTCTGTTTACGCTAATCCTGACGGATTGCCTTACGTCAAAGCAGCAAAACAACGTCTTGCTCGAGGTCTAAATTTCACTCCTGGTATGAAAGTAGGATATCTCGTTACTGATGCAACTAGCAGTCCAATGTCGGTTGTGGATTGGCATGAAGATGAAACAGGAGAGATACAAACTGATTTCGATCCTGAATATTATGCTAAGAGAATAGCAACTGCAATGGGGAGAATCACAGAGGTATTCGGTTGGAATGAGAAAGAACTTCTCCAAGGGTCACAGCAATCATCGCTGGATCGCTGGATGTAAATGGAACGTCATATGAGGGGGTCTCTGAATCGAATGGCTGATAGGGACCGGGAATGCATGGAGGTATGATGAGCCGCCTTCTACGCGCTTCCATGCTCGCTCTTCTCGTAGTATGTCTCCCTCTTGCAGGGTGTCTTGATAGTCTTTCATCGAACTCACCACCAACTGTCGCAATGAATATCACTCCATCCGGGACTGTGAAGGCTCAGGAATCCGTCACTTTCGATGCAGCAGGGAGTAGCGATCCAGATGGCGATTCTCTGAGCTTTAACTGGAATTTCGGTGATGGCGATGTCGCAACAGGACTCACCACGAGCCACATCTACACCACTCCAGGCACATACACGGTTACGCTTACCGTCGCCGATTCCCAATACGAAGCGTCGTTAACGAAGGATATCACAGTTGCCGATTCTAATGCACGTCTCCCACACGCGGAAATTATGGGTCAGAAGGATGGCGACTGTGAAGGTGAAGATCCAAAGACTGGAACATACATCCTCCAATGGGTATGTGAACCAGATCGAGAGATATCAGATAGAGGCGTCGATATCTCGACAACCCTCATTCTTGATGGGAGCGCATCTTGGGCTGGTTGTGATCCAGACGATTCTGATTGTTATGCAGAAGAGTACTTGACGGATTATGAATGGGATCTTGATGTCTACACGGACTCCGATGGAGACGGGGATCCAATGAATGATGTTGATGCGACGGGCGAGACCTATGATTGGATGTCGATGACAGCAGGAGAACACAAAGTTTCCCTCACTGTAACAGATAACAACGGATTCACAGATCAAGATACATCCCTAGTATACATCAACTATCGAGGTGTGTGGAGCGATTTTGAACTTAATCGTAGGGGGAGTTCAGGGAATGTGTCCGCATTCGACTTTCCAGTTGTTGACGACGATGAATCGAAGAATACCATCCGATATGTGAAACTCAAGATTACCTATCCAATCGAGGACAAGGATTTCGTTACCTGCCAAAATAATGTATGTCACAACCGCTTTGATCTATACGTCACGAATGATACAGGAGTGGATGTAGCTGATACAACATCTACCACTGATGAACAAATGACATACGGAGATTGTGATACAGGCACTGAGGAAGATCCAGGCAACCGTTGCCTTTGGCTCCAACTAACTGGTGGCGATTTTGAGGAGAATTTGGATGGAGAATATACTGTAGAGGTCCGTAACCAGAGAACTCATGCTGCAGATGTGATTGATTTCGCCATTGAACTCATTTACAAGTGAATCGTCAATAATTTGCGATTCGATTTCGGCTCTGAAAACGTACATCTCTGATGAGTAGCCTTGATATATGCATCCACGGTCGCAGCGTTGCTTAACACAGGAGTGAACCACATGGGATCGCAATGGGAAGACAAGAACAAGCCACACTTGAACATCGTATTCATTGGTCACGTCGACCATGGGAAGTCCACGACCGTCGGTCGTCTTCTCCTCGACAGCGGCCATATCGAACAACACGTTATTGACAAGAACGAGAAACTCGCAGCTGAGTCTGGAAAGGCTGGTTTCGGTCTCGCTTACGTGATGGACGGACTCAAGGAGGAGCGCGAGCGTGGAATCACGATCGACGTTGCTCACAAGGAGTTCTTCACCCCTAACTGGTACTACACTATCATCGACGCACCTGGTCACCGTGACTTCGTCAAGAATATGATTACTGGAACTAGCCAGGCAGACGCTGCCGTTCTCCTATGTGCTGCAAACGACGGCGTAAACGCGCAGACGAAGGAACACGCTTTCCTCGCTCGCGTTCTCGGCGTCAAGCAACTCATCGTCAACGTCAACAAGATGGACATCAGTGGTGTCGACTATTCCGAAGACAAGTACAAGCAGGTCTGTGGAGAGGTCGATGAGCTTCTCAAGATGGCCGGCTTCAACCCCGCAGATGTTCCAAAGATTCCTTGCTCTTCATTCAATGGCGAGAACCTCTACGACGTCTCTGACAATATGGGCTGGTGGAAGGGAACTACCTTCAACGACAAGTCTGTCAAGACCCTCTTCGAGGCAATCGATGCTGTTCAGCAGCCTTCGAAGCCTGTTGATAAGCCTCTACGACTTCCAATCCAGGACGTCTACAAGATCAGTGGAATCGGTACTGTGCCCGTTGGTAAGATTGAGACAGGCACTCTAAACGTCGGCAAGAACGTCGTGTTTAACCCCAGCCAGCAGACCGCTGAAGTCAAGAGCATCGAGATGCACCATACGCAGGTTGCAAAGGCTGAGCCTGGCGACAACGTCGGATTCAACGTTCGTGGTCTTGCTGCAACGGACATCCGTCGTGGTGACGTAGCTGGATACGCCGACAGCGCACCGAACTTCGTCCGTCACGACGAAACCTTCGTTGGACAGATTCAACTTATGGACATCCCCAAGGCAATCGGCGCTGGTTACACTCCTGTGTTCCACGCTCACACTGCTCAGGTTGCAGTTCGCTTCGCTGAACTCCTTGAGAATGCAAAGACCAAGGAGAAGAACCCTGCCTTCCTCAAGTCCGGAGATGCAGCTCTAATCCGCTTCGCTCCGACCAAGCCTATGGCCATCGAAGAGATGGGCGCGTTCCCAGAACTCGCACGCTTCGCAATTCGTGATATGGGCAAGACAGTCGCTGCTGGCGTCTGCATGAAGATCGAGAAGAAGTGAATAGTTGGATAATGAGGAGTTCGGAGTCGGATTCCCATGCCAATCATTACCGCGATTAAGTTGACCGGTGAAGACCACACTGCAGTCGATAGAGTTGCAGGAGTTGTCAAGGAGATTAGCGATAGAACAGGCGTTACGATGAGGGGGCCAATTCCTCTCCCGACCCGCCGACTTAGCGTTCCATGCAGGAAGTCTCCTGATGGAGAGGGTTCCGAAACCTTCGATCATTGGGAGATGCGCATACACCGTCGCCTAATTGAGCTCGTGACAAACTCCTCAAAGGATGAAAATGCGATTCGAGAGATTATCAAAATCCCGATTCCCGATTCCGTTACCATCGAAATCAATCTGCGTCAGGTCAACTGATTAGGATTACAAATCTGCTGGTTCTGCCATTCCGCCACCGATTAGTGCATCAGCTAACAGGGTCGGACATACGTGGACATCACCAACTGAGAGATCAACCGGGTTATCATCGGGACCAAGTATTGGTTCAGGAAGATCTTGTAGCATTCGAATCCGGCGAAATCCATCTGGAACCGATGAAGAATGCGATTGATTGTCGTCCTCCCAGGCTTCATCGATATGGAATTCAGGAGGAGGGGCGATATCTTCCTTAGAATCTGCGATTGGAATTGTTTGCTCATTCTTATCTTCTTGAATGAAATCAGTCAATGGAGCAACACCAGAATTGGAAACTTCGATAATCGGTGTAGATATACCGTTTTGCAAGGTATCCCAATCGATGTCTTTCTGGAAAATTTCGATGGAGCGACAGACACTTTCGTAAAATGCACGTTCTGCTGGTCCATGCTGTTCCCAGTTTGGTTCAGGGGCGTTTCCTTCTCGTTGGAGAAGTGTCCGCATTGTGGCGAGTCGAGCAAATCCGTTCAGGCGGTGTTGAGTTAGGGAGCCGATAGCCCAACGAATGGTACGCATCCGTTTGCGGATTAGATCTGTCTTCGTGTTCCATCCTTCCTTTCTCCGCGCTTCATCCATCTCAATCTCAATTCGTTGAGTGAGTTGAGTCACCAATTCCCAGAATCTGGAGTTAGGAAGCGGGAGAGGGAGCTCTTTGTCTGCTTGTGAGCGTTGAAGGCTGATGAGCCTCGATTCAATCTCTTGGGCGGCCTGTTCGCTCAACGGGGCAACCGCCCCAGTGTCAGAACTAGTGACCGCCATCCATTTGCAGTCAAACCGGCCGACTCATGAACCATTCGTTCTTACTTCAAGAGAACGCAAGGCCGGACGATTGAAACGACCGTGGATGGCTAGCCTACCATGGACCCCACACGCGGGAAGGCATCTGCCCTTTCTCTCGTGACCCTCATGGTGCTGATGAGCCTCGGTCCAATTGCTTCAGTTGTCTCAGGTGATGATGTGCCTTGGACGGGTCCTGAAAGCATGTTACTGGATGATGCAACCGTTGAAGGTTTTAGCATTGAGACCAATGGAACAGTCACAGATGCTTGGATTACGATTGATTCGGATGGTAGCGATACTTTCACTGTCCCCGGTTGGTCGAGTGACACTCCTGGACGAAATTTCTCTCATGGTTCACATCACAATGCTTCCTCCACATTGTTCAATGGGGATCTTAGTTTGTCAAATGCCGACAATCATGGTAGAATTCACGACTTCGAGAATCTTCATCGTCGGTTTGAGGGATGGATTCCGGGGGGGACAACCAGTGTTTGGGAGATTGCCGATGTATCTAGCCTAAATGGGACTGTAGTCAACATCAACAACTCTGCAGGTCAGTCGATGACGGCTCGGACAAATGGAGGTGGCCATGCACCTAGATTCGCCTCAGATGGAGATTTTGTTGCCATGACTCAACCTGATCTTAGCATCGCTCCAGGTACACATTCATGGTTAACAAGTCCAGACTGGCCAATTCCAGCACATGTAGAGAATCTGACCTTCACAATGGATCATTGGTTTCATCTTTGGACAGATTCGGATGTATCTGGTACCGGAGCTGGAGCCTGGGTAGAGGTTTCTTTTGATGGGGGCTCTAACTGGTCCTGGATTGAACCTGAGCAGGGTTATGGAAATACAATATCCACCTCTGCTCCTGTTCCAAATGGAGCGAATGGCTCAGGGTTTTCAGCATGGGCATCCATTAATGCAAGCGGATGGGTTCGTTCATCCTTTGTTTTAGATGATAATCCAGATCTTGTTAACGCGAGCACGTTCCGTTTCCGTCTCGTAGTTTGGACACCGATTACACAATCCACAGATCGACCAGGATGGTTCGTAGATCGTCTTCAGATGAGCAATGATGGCTATGCTCCCGGTGCGTGGTTCCATGGTAACTTGAACGGGGAATACTCACCGGATGCAAATGCTGCTTTGGTCATGGAAGCGGATCTTTCCTCTGTCAATGGACCCATGGTCCTACAGTACGCTGCGGATTTCGATATGGAGGGGGATGTCTACGATAACTGGCATGTCGAGATGAGTACGGATGGAACCAATTGGACAGGCATTACCCCGATGATTGGTCTTCCTGGACACGGCGTCTATGTGAATGGAACTACTATAATTGACGATTCAAATGGCTGGGTGTCACTTCAGCATGCGATTCCTAATGGATACAACACGACGATTTCGCTACGTTTTCGATTCCAATCTGACCCGACAGGAGGCACTGGTTTTGGCGGTTTGACAATTGATCCTCCCGAAGGCCTTATGCTGGACGATGTTCGAATTATCGAGATATCTGGTCAAACAGAAATCGAACATGCGGTGTGGAGGTTTAACGACACTTCGGACGCCAATCATTCCTCTGTTGTTCTAGGTAAGGTAGACCAGTGGCAGCATATCTCAAACCAAGGGATAAATGGCCCTTGGGATGAAATGGAGTCCTTCGAAGATGCAAGCCTGTTACCGATGGATTGGAACATTAGAACAGAGGCTGGATATGGTTGGGCATTCGGTGAATTGAACAACACTGGACCAGATCCTAACTCATTCCCAGGTGGGGGGAATGGTGCCGGAATGGTGTTGAATGCGGCATACCGACAGAATTCATATTCTCATTTGGAATCACCATCGATTCCTATCCCTTACGGGAGTCGAGCAACTCTACAATTCGACCATTTCATCTGTGCAGAGAGTGGTTGGGATGGAGGTGCCCTCTACATTTCGACCGATCATGGTCACTCTTGGTCTCACTTTGGCTCCCATATTGTGGATTGGTATGATTCGATGCACTACAACAACACTCTCAGTCCGTTCTATGGACAGATGGCTTGGGACGGCTCTCGAGTGAAAGGTGGTGGTTGTGGGGCTAACACCACCTTCGTTACCAAGACAGCGGATTTGAGCAATCTCGCTGGCCAGAGTGTAATGCTCAGGTTCTCATTTTTCTCAGACACCTACTTCGAATCCAGTGGCTGGTATGTGGACAACGTCGGTATTACTGTAGATGTATTTCGCGATAAGGGAACGTGGACATCACCGTTGATTCAAGCCCCAGATTCTTTGGGATGGGGGTCCGTTGATGTTCAGGCAAGTGTGCCGAATAGAACCGCAATCAAGGCATCTATACTCGATTCACAGGGGGTGCCGATTATTGGGATGGAAAATCGAACTCTTCCAGTGCATCTTGCAGATCTTTACGGATTAACCTCCTTTGATTCGAGTTCAGGTATCCATATCCAAATCGAGATGGAGACAATGGACGAACACAGGACTCCCCGTATCCAACAGGTATCCATTAACGGCAGCCGATTCCTTTCCGGTCAAGCTGCATCTGCAACAGGTTGGAACGTGAACTCACCATTGATTGTACATGAGGTAGAAGGAAGAATTGAGAATCCAACTTTCATGACACAGCGCGTCGATGGACCAACCATAATTTCTGAGCGTCGTATCGAATCATTCTCCATAGAATCGATTTCCTCAGGAGTCATGATAGAGGTCTTTGCGGATGGAAATTCCGTACATTCTTCGATGATTAGCAATGGCACAGTTTCTCTCTTCATACCTGCCACCACTCTTGCATTTGTATTGGATTTCCAACCAGGGTCGGATTTGGAACAGTTGAGTATTCATCCTCATCTTGCAACACCTTCCTTTGGTCCAGAGATTGATGTTCTCTCCGATGGCCTAGTTGAATGGTCTTGGCCTGATGACAGTGAAGGTAACTCTCTTCCATATGGTTTGATGCAGGGGTCTAGTATAGAATCAAACGAATCATCGATTAATGGTTCAATTCAGATTAGCTTAGTCGATGATGCTGATTGGCGTTATGCGACTATGATGTTACGCGCTCATACAGGTACCAATGTAACGGTAACAGTCGATATGGGTCAGCGTTCATGGACGCGGACTATGTCGGCAGGCGACTTCTCTATGGTTAGCATGAGTGGTGCTGAACTCCGGCAAGGTCAATCCTCTTCAGTTGGCCAGTTAGTACTTGGCCCCGTACATCAGATGCCTCTTCGAGATGTCGTTTTCCATGTTACTGCAGATCAGGATTTTACTGGATCTGTGACTTTGCTTAGTGTGGATCAGCACATCATATCTAACATTTCTAATCTTGGTCCTTCAATAGAGAACTATCGCCTTAGTCGCCTCCAAGATGCAGCGGCTGCAGGGTCGAATCTTTCCTCCAAGCTGGCGATTCCAGTTCAAATCATACAAGAGGAAAATGGAGGCCTTATCCTCGATGGCAATGTAATTCAGAGTCCTCTGATGACAGATGAGATTCTACTTCACCCCACTACAATTGTTCCAGATACTGAATTCGAGATTGTTACTGAACATCACCACCTTTTCGATGTGGATGAGATTGATCGAATCCGTCTTGAATTGGATATTAGCGGGATTGAATCTCGACCATCCTTCGTTCTCGATCCGATTGCCACTGCATCGATCCAAACAATCGATTCTGCAGGATTCACTATTGATACCCCAATAGTAGAACGCCGAGCTTACAGCTACCGAGTTACTTGGCCTTTAACGATGGATTGGAGCCTCAATGATGCAGGGTGGGTCAAAATCCATGCAAAAGGCTTCGATTCATTGAACAGAACTTGGGGGCCGGATGTAGCAACAATCGGTCTCGGTGGATTAAATGGAATCGAAAACGACATGGAAATAGTCGGGTTCATTGCTGTAGATTCACTTGATCGGAGCTTACTGGATTCTGGTGTATACGGTTACCCACTCCATCTCAGCCCCCTCTCGCCAATAGAGGTGAGTGGGCAGGTGAGGTTCGAGGGAATAGTTGGGGATATACCCTCCTCTTCCGCTGCGGTAGCCGTCATAATCGAGATGGAGGACTACAACTGGTCTTTCCCCGCAGGTCCTGTGGGGGCCGATGGTTCATGGACAGCGACAATCTCTATTCCAGATGTTGAGGTTGAATCACCTGACTCGGTTTGGAATATCAGCGCTCGTATGATTCGAGTAGGTCCAGCTCAAGAGAATCGAAACCAAGCCTTGGATAACACAATAATTACTCATCCAGGGCAGTTCAGAATTGATCGTGGCGCCCCTCTGATCGGCCGCTTGCTCGCTGATATCAGCGGTATTCAGCGACCCCTTGACCAAGATATCTGGTCACTATCGCGCCCCTTGATAATGAGTGTCGAGGTTGACGAGGTGGAATCCCTTTCTCGCACAATCCAAATCCATTCGTGGATTGAGAATACTAACGATCTAGATGGTGATGGGATACCTCAGCCGGATGAATACAATTCACGCCCCATCGTGGTTCCATTCAATGCTCATGAAATTGGAAAAATCGATCTTGGTTTGTTGGACATTTCCATGGGTATGGATGGAGCGCTGGTATCCATCTATGTGACTGGTGTAGATGCATCTGGACGCACATTCATCGGTGGCGGTGGACCCGGGCTTCATGCAGATCTTGCGACTTTTGCACTTGCTGAAGAACGCCCGACCAGTATCGAGAGGAACGAGGTCTCAATGGATCATATTGAGGGATATCTCCTACACGCATCTACACACACGGTGAGTTTTGTAGTCGCTGATGATAACGGGTTCATATCAATCGACGAGATTCATTTGTGGTTGTCTGGAGTAGGTGAAGAAGCCGGACATCTACTGTATCGTCCTCTTCTTGGTGAATTGTTTGCACCGGCCAACAGTGCTCTCATCCCGATGAGTAGTGAGTTCATTCCGAGTGATATTTCGGGGAATCGTGGATTGTTGAGCCTCAGTTTTGCAATTGGTGAGAACGCCCCGTTTGAATGGACTCTATCCAATCATGTGCCTAGCATTACGGTAATTGAGGATGAACAAACTCTAGATCTGGATCTTCTGACCCTTGCTGATCTCACTTGGATCTTGGATGATAGAACGTCCTGGCAGGTGCTTGAAGTTCAGGATTTGACTGCTCCATTCGGGCGTATTGATTCAGGTGTAATCCATGCATGGGATGGAGATGCCCTACTATGCCGTCTTCAGATTATCCATGAGCGCAATGGTGCTCCACTTTCGGCTCCACCAGTGGGTCGAAAAGTACAGGCTGATCCACATTTCGATGAGAATCTTGAGACAACCCCTGGCGTTATTGTAAATGGTACCGTCGACATGAGCGGAATAGTCGAATTTGTCGTCGTCCTCCCTCAGATGGAAATTGATAGTGACGGCATAATCCGTATTCGATTAGATTCCACCGGAGAGATTGCATGGGGTGGCCGTGATATCGATGTAGTCGTTGATCGTACTGCACCTCGAATCGAGTTCCTCCAGACCAGTCTAGCTGCAGTTCAGACTAACGGACTTGAAACACAACAGGTTTCCTTTTCCATTCTCGATGAAGGAGGTGTAGCTGAAGAGGAGATTGATCTCCATTGGACTTTCAGGCGGTTTGGAGTTGATTTACCTGGGTCTGTAGGCTACGAATCCATCGGGCCAGTCAAGCGGCAAGGCCTCGTCTACGGAGTATCCGAATCCGTTGATATTTCAACCATTGAACCGAAGAATCTTGAGGATGGAGATCAGTTAGTAGTATGGTTGACGTTTACCGACCTTGCTGGGAATCCTGTAGAAGGTATTGGTAGTCAGTACGAGCCACGGGCACCAGTGCTCAGAGTGGTCTGGTTTGAGCCTAGTATTGAACCAATTTCTGTAGATCCTCAGCCAGCACATCTCAACCGCTTTGTGGATGTTGATCTTTGGATTCGTGATACTGGAAATGAAGGGGGCAGTGTCGAAGTGTCTCTTCTCGCTTGGAAGCAGGATGGATTGATTGAACGGTGGATTGAGCAGAACAGAACAACGATTGAACTGATGCCGGGAGGTTCTGTTCGTGAGTCTTTCGAGGTGGAGACATGGGCTGTCGGTCAGATGTTACTACTTGCTGTCCTTGACGGTGATATAGAGAATGGAACCATGCTTCCAGCAATCGAGGTAATAGATCCTGATGCCCAACGTGGCTTCCTCAATTCCGTTATAGAGGGTGATTTGAATTCGATTGGCTTACTTGTGATAGTATTCACTGGTTTTGGCTTCCTTATCGGCATCATTGTGCAACGGAATCCTGCCGCAGAGGATTGGGATGATGATGATGAGGACGACATACCATTGCCAGAAACCCCACCTGCTCGTCCGAAGTCATGGCCTTCACCTCCAGATAGATTCCCGGATGATGATGACGAGGAATAACTTCGCAACCCTCAAGCGTGATGCCGTTGGACCGCTGGATGCGCAGGGGTACCCGAGTGGTCAAAGGGGGCGGGCTCAAGATCCGCTGCAGAATGCTTCGCAGGTTCGAATCCTGCTCCCTGCACTCTTCAAAGATCAGTTGCAACCGCAGCCTGGTCCGCAGTTATCAGGGAGTTCTTCCGGAGCTGCTTCCCGTACATCCATGACTTCGACATTGAAGGTAAGTGTCTTGCCTGCCATTTGATGGTTGAAATCAATTGTAATTTCATCTCCGTTGATTTCAGAGATTGTCAAGGGCATTGGACCTTGATCTGTTTGTGTCATCATCATGAGTCCGGGTTTAAGATCAACATCCGGAGGAAACTGATCGCGTTGGACTTTCATAATCGCAGCATCGTCACGCTCTCCATAGGCTCTCTCTGGTGGTAGTGTGAATTCACGTGTTTCACCAGCTTCAGCTCCCATTAGTTCCTCTTCAAACCCTGGAATCATTTTGCGATGTCCAACTAGAAACGTCATCGGTTCTCCGTCTCGACTGCTATCAAATACCTCTCCATCTGGGAGCGTTCCAGTGTAATGCACGGTGGCGATTGTGTCTTGGTCAATGTTGGCCATGAGTATCGGGCACCACCCCCTCCTATTGAAGAGAATGGGTCGATTTAATCCACATTTGCTCAGATTATAGTCACGCCTTCATCGTCGTCAGATTCTAGCGTATCGATTAGCCGTGTAACAATGGTCTCAAACGCGGCTGCAGCAACCCCTTCTGGATCTGAAACAATTCGATGAACTCCATCATCGCCCCCTCGGACGAACCCAGGGTCGAATGGCAGCGATCCGAGGAAAGGTACATCCATTTCTGCTGCTGCTTCCTCCCCTCCGCCTGATTTGAACAGATCAAGGTTCACGGTCCATTCTCCGTCATCACTGGTTACCGCTTCGATTACCTGTCCTGATGGCCCGGATACATCGATACTGACTTTTCCGAGTGGTTTTCCATTGCTGTCCCTCGCCGTTCCGGAGAGTGAATAGCCACGCATATTTTCGACGACTCCTAGTACAGGGAGATTGATTGTTTTCGCGAAGTTAATGCTCTTTCTAGAATCGAGTAGAGCGACATCTTGGGGAGTCGTCACAATCACGACACCATCCATATCTGGCAAAGATTGAGTCACAGTCAATGGCTCATCGCTGGTTCCAGGTGGAAAATCGATGATGAGGTGATCAAGTTCGCCCCATGCAACATCTCCAATAAATTGCTGAATTGCACCGAGCTTGATGGGGCCTCTCCAAATCACCGGTTTATCTGGATCTTCAAGCAAGAAAGCCATCGAAATAACCTTCACGCCATGAGGCCCAATCGCGGGATATATCTGCCCATCTTCGACATGGAGTTGTGTACCTTCGATACCAAGCATTTTCGGAACATTTGGGCCAGTGATATCTATGTCGAGAAGACCAACTTTGAGCCCCATACGAGCGAGTGCGAGAGCAAGACCCGTAGCAACAGTAGATTTGCCAACACCCCCCTTTCCAGAAAGCACCATGAATTTGTGCCGAACACCTTCGGCAAGCTGCGCCATCCTCATTTTTCTGCGCATTTGCTGGTATGCCTGCTCCATTTGTGCCTTCTGTTCAGGATTCACTTGTGCATCATTTGCATCCCCATCTTTGGATGGGTTGTGCGTAGATACTGGCGCATCGACCATGATTCAGCGACGTAATTACATTACTTGAATCCGTGTGATGCTTCAATCCTGTATATTGGAATGATTCATATCTGGTCGCATAGAACATCAGTCATGCGTTTCTTGTTCGTATGTGTGGGGAACTCTTGTAGGAGTCAGATGGCTGAAGGCATCGCACGAAGCCTCGGGCACGAAGCAGCATCTGCAGGCACACATCCAGCAACGGTAGTGAGCCCTAATGCGGTGTTAGTATGTGCGGAGATAGGTATCGATATCTCTAATCAACAACCGAAATCTGTGGACAATTTTTCCGCTGACGATTGGGATGCGGTCATATCGATGGGGTGCGGTGTCTCTTGTCCGGCGATGAAAATCGATGAAGATTGGGAGTTAGGTGACCCATACGGTCAGAGTATTGAGGTGTTCAGAGAGACCCGCGATGCCATAAGAGATCGAATCTTTCGCTGCACGTTTTGACGGTTTTCTTCCTAAACCCAGTTGACCGATGGATAGAAGAATGCAGTCCATTTCGAAAATATGCCGCGAGTGTAGTGTAGTGGTTATCACCCGACGTTGCCAACGTCGGAACCCGGGTTCAAATCCCGGCACTCGCATTCCCCCTCATTCCAATTGATGGTGGAAAAGCAATTTTTAGAGTGAATCATCACTGAATTCAGCTCCTCGCAGGCTGACGAAGATGCCGACTCCTCCGATTGCAAGGAGAGCAATCACTGCAATCATCACGAGGATACCAGTTTGAACTGTCCATCCTCCAATCGCTTCGGAATCAGTTTCAGAGAGAGTAATTGAGAAACTCCGTTCATCGCCAGGTGTAGGTTCTAGAAAGTTATCGACTCCTCTGATTTCGATATTCATTGTTCCAGTTGGCATTGTGGAACGAGTCATCACTGTGACACTGTAATTCCCATCACCTGCCACGGAATCCCCATTGGTTCCGTCATCAACGAGTCGAGTCCAATCATCTCCTTCTCCAATTGCTGCTAAGGTGCCAAGGCGTGCTTGGACGGCTGAAATCCCATCGGGGTCGGTGACGCGGATTGAGATGGTATGTTCAATCGATTCTTCACCGATATCGGGGACAAGTAATACTTGCACAGTCTCGGTACCTCGAAGGATAGCGAGGTCAGAGAGGACTGGCCCTTCATTCAGAATAGTGAACTGAGGTGCTGCCTCAATATTGCCAGTAGATCCAGTGATGAAGTCAGTGACTCTTATCGCTCCCTCATTATCAACGAGAGTAAATGTAAATCGGTTGAGTCCTGGGGACATCCCGGGTGGAACTACGATGGAACCCGACCACCTCCCATCGGTTCCTTGAGCTAGATTGTTCACACCTCCTCCTGTGCTTTGCAAATCAATGGATGCAGATGTAATGCCATGGAGGTCCTCGGCCTCGATGGCGACTCCTATTGTGTCACCTCTTCGTACCACTTGTGGTTCATAGTCGACGTTTTTCAGACGTGGAGCTAGATTGTCAATAGTGACAGTGTCTTTGTCGGTGGTTATCGACCATCCATCTGAGATAGTCACGTTCAATTCGAATTCGCCATGCTCTACTCCAAGATGTTGGATGTGCGCAGTCCAGATATCGTCATGAACAGTATCGTCACCGTCTGATCCGACATCATTCAATTCCACGGTTCCGAGGCCAATCGAGGATAAATCGACTAGGACCGATTTGACATTCCAATCAGGATCAGACACAACGACCTCGATGTGAGCCTCTCCCCCTTCACTGCTCAGGCTACCTTCTTGGAAGCGGATCTCTTCCAGAGTAGGCGGAGTGTTCTCTGCTTCAGTTACTATGGATGGCGCAAGAATACGTTCGAGAGCTTGGGTCTCAGTGAATGTAAGATTTCCATCCTCGAGTTCAATATCAACTTGCCTTGTAACATCGGCGATGAGGCCAGCGAGTATTCCTTCGTTGATGATACTTCCAGTGGCATGCCCTCCTTCTTCGAAGGTACCATTCCAGGTCGTCACTGGAAGCGTATGTCCATCGAGATTCACGGTCGATACCGCCATTGCCTCCACATGCAGTACTAAGGTGTCGCCTGCATCAAGTGTCAATATGTCCCCTGGTATTAGCGTCGTAGGCGCGTATCCAAGTTCCCTACTAATGTTCACACTTCCTAGAATGGAGTCATTGGAAGGTTTGGGTAGATCTTGAGGTATTGGACTACGTTCAGGGTATTCATCGTTGACTTGCCCACCGTCCTCGACATACCGGTATCGCACAGTACGATTTTTCCAGTGTTCCTCCGGAACTTGATAATCGAAGGTGAGATTATGCTCTGCCTCGATATCTAGATTTGACCCGATGCCCGTCACTTGGGTTATGTTCAACCATGTTTCACTACGAATTACGTTCACATCGAAGGTTTCACCGGTTGCGTTTTGTTGAGGGCCTTGTTCTTCAATTTCGATAATCAATCCAATACGTCCATCGATATCTCCGCTGATATCCCCGTCCATGTGGATCGTGTTTACAGTCGTCAAACCGTTTTGAGATTCAAGCCAGAAAACAGGCACTGTTCCGTTTACGACAATTGTTGCTCCATCCTCGGATTCCGCGAAGTCGAAACTACCGTCTCCTTTGATTCTGGACAATTGTTCGACTTGTTCACCATCCTCCCATCGCTCGACAAGGATAAATTCGTCAAGATCGATTTGGAATCTATCGTTGCCATCGATAAGGAGCATTTCTGCGAAGGCTTCGAGTCGATAGGTTGAGTCGATAACTTGCCCATCTACGGTTTCAAGTTCAAAGAGGAATACCGCTACCTCTCCAGTGATATTGATTGATTCATCGTCATTGGTCCCATTTGAGCTTAAATCTCCACTACCCTCAATCCGAACGGTTTCTGATGGTATTCCGTTTGCAATTGTTCGTACTATGTATGAGTCCCTCACGTCGATATGTGCAACGGTATTTGCTCCGGCATCATCAACGATAACGAATGTCGTTGAGCCGTTACCATACATCTCAAAGGTCTGCTCGTCGAGCAAAGTATCAGTCATTGTCTCATTCAACCAGACGCGGCTGAGCTCGAGTTCCGTTTCGGTTCGTGTTTCACCATCATCGGTGATGATTGTGACATTCCCTGAACCGAGTTCATTAGATGTCAGCAAGTTTCCGTCACGTTGTTGCCATCCTTGTCCGATGAAATCAAGATAATATTCTTCGCCGGATTCCCCACTTTGATCAAGGCTCCAAGATGTCGCTCGAGTGATTTCGTGATCCGCTGTCGGCTGATTCCAGTAGGTGAATTCTACAGTCCTCGAGCACAATGTCGTTCGCTGCTCAAGTGGAGTCAGATTTGATTCGGCTCCAATCACTTCGATTACGATTGTCTCGGATAGGTTAACTTCGGTGGGTAGCACGATACGATGTTCACTCAGGTTCAGGTCAATCGTAGAGTTATCATGGTGCAAAACTGTCGTTGAATTTTCGTGGGACCATTCAATTTCAGCCCATTGAAGATTGAGGGAGGTGGAATCATCGAACACAACTCTGTAGGCATGTTGGAAGGATGTACCATTACTCCAATCGACAAACACTGTGCAGGGATCTTCAGTACTCGCTTCCTCAGCGGCGAGTAGTGTTTGTGGTGAGAGTCCCATCGCTAGGATTCCGACCATGAGAAGCGCAATGCTTCGTCGCATGTTTTGTTTTGTTCTCTGGTCCGTATTCAAACCATTGGGGACGTTTCTCCAGTCAAAGGAGATGTGGGGCCGATTAGAAGAGTGGCTCGTTGTCATCATGTTCGAATCCAGCTTGCTCTCTCCAGATGTCAGTTGGCACCTCATCATAGAGGCCGGCGTATGGGTCGACCTCTTCCTCGACTGCAGTGCGATGAGCAATCTCGCTCACTCGCTTTGGCTTGAATTTCCAATAATGGATTCGCCATTCTCTGCCGTCCCACAGCGTGGTCTCTTCGGATTCAGTAGTGAGAAGTTCGTAGTCCTGAAGTTGATAAAACAAGTTACGATCAGTCGGTTCCAATGCATTGTCGATGATGCGATTTGAGAATCCAAAGAAACCAAGCGCGTGTTCAGCAATGCTCTCTGCAACATTCTCTTCCATGCCTTCGTCAACGCGACTTCGGATTGCATCTGTAAGCGTCTTCAATGTCATTCCACCGATTTCAATCCCTCCGCAGCACTGTATTATTGGAGGCCGCCCTATTTAACGAATCACTTGATTTAGCCCTTTGAATCTGAAATAGGCCGACTTGAACGCCATGTTCTTCCCTGAGCGCTCGCCCCTCGGGCCATGGTGGAACGACCGACGTTCCTCGGCCTCGATGAGGTTCATACTAACCCAGATGTTGTGATTATACCCATTCCGTATGAGCTTACAACATCCTATGGCCAAGGGACTTCTGATGGGCCGATGGCAGCCATAGAGGCCTCAGCGCAGGTCGAGGTTTTTGATCCACGTCTCTCTCAAGACCTTCCTGCAGGCGCACGTTTCCAGACATTGATACCTTGGTCCTCTGAGGCTGGTACGCTTACGGAACAAATCACAGAAATTGAGGGCCACCTTCGTCCATGGTTGACTAATGATGACGTTTTTCCATTGATTCTTGGAGGTGAACATGGCCTACTTCCGGTGCAGATGAGGGCGATTAACTCACATCCTGCCTTGGCAGGCGACATTTCCAATTTGACAATCGTTCAATTTGATGCTCATGCAGATCTCAGAGACAATCTCGATGGTGAAGTGTGGAGTCATGCTTGTGCAGCGCGCAGAGCCTTAGATGAAGGCGTTGGCAAAATTATCCAGATTGGGGTTCGCGCTTGGTCACGTGAGGAGGCGACTCTATCAGATTCAGATTTTCGAATCGAGACACATCTAGCATCTAACCTTCTTTCTGTGTCTTCAGATGGGTCAAACTGGTCTAATCTTCTAGCATCCCTACGCTCTATTCACGGCCCTGTTTGGATTACAGTTGATATCGATGCGTTAGATGGCTCTCTTGTTCCTTCGACAGGTACTCCTGTACCTGGAGGGTTAACATGGTGGCATTTAGAGGAGGCCATGGCTGCGATTTTTGAGGCGGATAATGCCAATGTGATCGGTGCCGATGTGGTCGAGATAGTCCCCGATTCAACCGGTATTCTGACCCCATTTACGGCTGCTCTCATCGCGACCCGCCTAGTAGGGGGCCATCTTTCGACACGGATTCGATGAAATACGAGAATGAAATCGATGAGACCCATGTCGAGTACATCGGATGGCACGGGTCTGATTCCCCGTGGCTTCCATGTTCACCTCGATTGTGTGGGTTACATACCTCCTGCTAAAGACGACCATAGTTGGATTCTCGAACTAATGCGTGAAGCTGTGCGAAATAGTCATGCTCGTGAAGTTCACGCTCACGTAGTTCCGTTTGATGGCTCTGTCAGCCCCCCAGGGTTTGCAGCAGTCGTCCTAATCGATGAGAGCCATGTCACAGCCCACTGCTATTCAGATCGTGGTTTGTTGGCAATTGATGCCTTCACTTGTGGTATGACGGAGCCGGAGGTAATCATCGATCATCTCCTGCAATCCATTACCAAGGAGATTCCAACTCTCCAGGTTGTGAATCGTAACCGTACTGCACGCTTTCTTCACGATCATATCATCGAATCTCCCTGAGGCGTATACATGGATATCCACTCATTCATGGAGTCACATTACCGCCACTTCAACGCAGGTGAACTCACACGCTGTACTAATTCTCTAATCGAGTTCTTGAATACGGATGGCCAGCTTGTGCTCGCTCTTGCTGGAGCACTGTCTACCGCTCAGATTGGTCATTCTCTTGCACCCTCTATACGGGAAGGGAAAATCCATGCTATTTCCTGTACAGGTGCTAATCTTGAGGAGGATCTTTTCCTTCTTATCGCGGGGGATGATTACGAGACTGTAGAGGATTGGCGAGGTCAGAGTTTGGAGGAGGATCAACAACTCTTCGAGCGTGGGATGAACCGTGTGACTGATGTCTGTATTCCGGAGGAGGAGGCGATTCGCCGTGTGGAATCAATGATGCTTGAGGTTTGGAAGGAAGCACCAAGATTACCACACGAGCATATCTACGCATTGTTAGATCGTATAGACCCCGGACCTCGTGCTAAATCCTCTTGGCTTATTGCAGCGAAGGAGATGGGGATCCCTATTCTAGTCCCTGGTTGGGAGGATTCTACCTTAGGCAACTTATTTGCTGCAGCTTGTATTCGTGGCGATTTAACTGCAGATATGATGCGTACAGGTATCGATTACATGGTTGGTTTCGCGGATTGGTACCGTTCCCAGAATTCACCAGTTGGCTTCTTACAAGTAGGAGGAGGGATTGCTGGAGATTTTCCGATATGCGTCGTTCCGATGTTGAATCAGGATTTAGGTGCAAAAGTGCCACTATGGTCATGGTACGGTCAAATTTCAGAATCATCCACATCATACGGGGGTTATTCTGGTGCACCGCCAAACGAGAAAATCACTTGGGGTAAAATCGGAG